>QWHP01000362.1 GCA_021404985.1 Actinobacteria bacterium ATB1 | reverse complement strand
AAGCGGTTCGACAAGCTGACGGTCCTCTCAGTGGCGCCCGTGATAGCGGCGGCGATCCGCGCCGTGTTCGAGGACACGTCGGTCTCCGAGCTCTTCGGCGGGCAGAACCAGCTCTGAGTCCGTCGTCTATCGGTTCGACACGAGCCGGGCAGTCATTGCCGCTCCGACGATTCCGGCCTCGTTGTCGAGTGCCGCTGGGACAACCGGACAGCGGATCTCCAGAAGAGTCAGGAAGAGGTCGGCTTCGCGGCTGATGCCACCGCCCAGGATGAGGAGGTCCGGCCAGAGGAGCGTCTCCACGGTCTGGAGGTACCTGTTCAGGCGCACCGCCCAGTTCGGGTAGTCGAGCCCTTCCCTGGTCTTCACACTCGGTGCTGCCCACGTCTCGGCGTCCCGGCCGTTGAGTTCGATGTGCCCGAGCTCCGTGTTGGGGACCAGCACCCCGTCCCTGAAGAGCGCCGAGCCGATACCGGTGCCGAGGGTCAGTACGACGACGGTGCCGGACACCCCCCTTCCTGCACCAAAGTGCATCTCGGCAAGGCCGGCGGCATCCGCGTCGTTCAGCACGGCGACGTCCAGCTTCGTCGCAGCCCCGATGACCTTGCCCGCGTGGACGCCGATCCAGGACGCGTCCACGTTCGCTGCGGTGCGGATCACGCCGTCCTGGACGACGGCGGGGAACGTGCACCCGAAAGGCTCGTCCCAGGAGAAGTGCCCGAGGACGTCAGCAACGCAGGCGGTGACATCGTCGGGCCTCGCGCCGGGAGGGGTGGGCACCTCGTAGCGCTCTTCTTTCAGTGTGCCTGCCGTGACATCGACGGGTGCGGCCTTGATGCCCGAGCCGCCGATGTCGACTCCGAGGTACAGATCCTCTGCCATGGGTGACGAGTCTGGCCGAAACTCGCGCCATCCGCGACCAATCGCGCGTTTTCGCATCCGGAGGATCCCTATTAACCTCGGGAGGTTGACTTGACCGCCCAGACGAGGAGAGGCCGCACGATGGCCACAGAAGTCACGATCGAGGCCAGGCTCCGCAGTGATGAAGAGCACGGCACGCGGGCCTGCCGGCGACTGCGCAGGGAGGGACTCGTCCCTGCGGTCATCTACGGCCAGGGCACCGACGTTCGCTCGGTCGCCGTTAACGCACGCGAGTTGAACCGCGCCCTGACCACGGATGCGGGTCTCAACGTCCTGATCAACCTCGAGGTCACCGGCGACTCGGGTCGGCTCGCCATGGCACGCCAGATCTCCCGCCATCCCTTCCGCGACCAGATCCTCCACCTCGACTTTATCGCCGTCTCGCGTGAGGACCGGGTCGCTGCGGAGGTGCCTCTCGTCCTGACCGGCGACGCCCATGGTGTCAAGGAGGAGGGCGGCGTCCTCCAGCAGCAGCTCAACACGATCAGGGTCGAGGCACCCGTCGTTGACGTGCCGCAATCCATCGAACTCGACGTTGCCGACCTCCAGCTCGGGTCCTCCCTGCACGTGAGCGACGTCACCGTGCCGGAGGGCATTGACGTCCTCAACGACGCCGAGACCGTTGTCGTGAGCGTCGTGCAGACCTCGGCGAGCCGCATGCTCGAGGAGGAGGCTGCCGAGGAGGCCGAGGCTGTAGAGGGGGCGGAGGCCGGCGAGGCCGGCGAGTCTGCCGAGGAAGGCGGGTCGGAGGGCTGATCGAGGAGCCGCAGCGCAGGCTCGTCGTGGGCTTGGGCAATCCGGGACCCGACTACGAGCGGACCCGCCACAATGTCGGGTTTCGCGTGGCAGACGCCTTCGTGGACTCGTATGCGGGCTCGTGGCGCAAGTCGAAGCACCGCGCGTTGGTGGCCGATGTCGAGATCGCATCCCTGCGCGTGACGGTCGGCAAGCCCCAGACTTACATGAACGTCTCCGGTGAGAGCGTGAAGGCTCTGGCACGCTCCGTCCCGGTGGAGCCCGCCGACATCCTCGTCGTTCACGACGAGCTCGATCTGCCCCTCGGGGAGCTGCGGCTCAAGTTCGCCGGCGGGACGGCCGGCCACAATGGCTTGAAGTCGATCGAGAGGGTCCTCGGCACGCCGGACTTCGCCCGTCTGCGCTTCGGCATCGGGCGTCCGCCGGGACGCATGGACCCGGCCGACTTCGTCCTCCGGCGCTTCAGGGGCGAGGAGTCCGATATCGTCGAGACCGAGATTCCCCGTGCAGTCGAGATGGTCGAGTCCTGGTTGCTGCACGGTGTCGAGGCAACGCAGAACGCCTTTCACTGAGACGGCTTTGGACGTTCAGACCGCACAGGTTCCGAGGGACCCGGTCGAGCTCACGACCGGGCACGCCGACGCGACCTTCGCGCCGCTGGCCGGTCTCCTGGCAAGGTGGCGGACACATCCGTCCGCCGCCCGGATCGTCGCCGCAGCCGAACACGGCGACGAGCTCGCCATCGCAGTCCCCGAGGCGATCCGCGCCTTCTGGCTGGCGTCGCTGCCCGAGCTCCTCGACCGCCCGGTGGTCGCGGTCGTTCCGGGCGCAGCGGAGTCCGAGCGGCTCGCACACGACATCGCTGCGTTCACGGCCGAACCCGAGGTGTTCGACGCCTGGGAGACGCTGCCATACGAACACGTGAGCCCCTCGAAGGAGACGATGGGGAACCGGCTCAGGCTCCTGCGGCGCTTTGCCTCCGACGAGCCGCCTCCCCTGACGCTTCTCCCGGTTCGGGCCCTCCTGCAAAGGCTCGCCCCGGGGAGTATCGAGGCGGACGCGATTGACATGCGGCGAGGCGCGGCCGTGGACTTCGACGAGATCCTGCGCGGTCTCGTCGCCATCGGATACGACCGGACGTACATGGTGGAGTCGCGGGGTGAGTTCGCCGTGCGCGGCGGGATCCTCGACGTCTTCCCGTCGACGGAGGCCCAGCCCGTCCGTGTGGAGCTGTGGGGGGACGAGATCGACACCATCCGCCGGTTCTCCCTCGCCGACCAGCGCAGTGTCGAGGAGGTGGATTCCGTCGTCGTGTATCCCTGCCGGGAGCTTCGGCCCAACGCCGAAGTCCGGGAGCGGGCGTCGCGGCTCGCGGCGACTGTGCCCGGCGGCCGCGAGGCATTGACCCGGATCGCGGAAGGCGAGTTCTTTGCCGGAATGGAGTCCTGGCTCCCCTGGCTCGTGGACGAAGGTGACGCACTCGTCCACCACCTTCCCGAACGCGCTGTCGTCCTTGTCGTGGACCCGAAACGGTGTCTCGACCGGGCGGCCGATCTCAGGCGGGAGGAGGAGGACCTCGCCCGCGCTCTCGCCGACACGTGGGATCTGCCTCATGCCGGACTCCTCGAGGCCGTCATCGACGAACGGGAGGAGGCCGAGTCGGGGTCACCTGCTCAGTCGCCGGCACCTGCAGAGGGCGGG
>QWHP01000361.1 GCA_021404985.1 Actinobacteria bacterium ATB1 | reverse complement strand
CGCCGGCCGACGGTTGGGACCTCCGCTCACGCATCTGCGGGCTCGGCGGCTCACCCTGCTCCTCGTGGGAGCGCTGGTCGATTGCGGGGATCGACACCGACTACGACATCAAGTGTGCTCCCGGCAAGGACAACGACCTCGACGGCACTCCGTGCGAGTTCGAGTTCCCCGGTGGCGAGGTGATCACGAACAACGACGACAGGGACAACGACGCCTGGCACAGGCGTGACGCCCTTTCGTGTGTCTCCTCCGACGTGGCGGGGGCTCCGGTCGTAGACCTCGAGATGGGACTCTTCGGCGACTTCTCCGCCGCGACTGTGAGCAACTTCTGCAAGAAGACGATCTCGATCTTCGGGAACCCTGTCTTCACCTACTTCACCGGCGTGTTCGCCTGGGCCGACGTGACGATCACGAACGGCGCCGTCGAACTCGCAGTTGCGAGCCTCCTCACCCAGACCGGCCAGGTCACCTACAAGGAGACCGGGGGCGGCACCACCGAGGCGTACATCCGTGGCCTCGGCTTCTGCACCGACCCGGACGCTCCGACGTTCATCGGTCAGGACCTCGGGTTCTGCAACTTCCAGGTCATGATCCAGGACGACAACGACTTCCTGACCCAGGACGAGTTCGCGATCCGCGTCACCGGATCCGGGTTCTTCGGGACGTCGTTCAACAAGACCTACGGCTTCGACGGCAGCGGCAACCGTGACGCCGCCGAGAGCCTGGCGAGCCTGGCGTTCGAGTCCTTCGAGATCACGCCCGGCTGAGACCTCTTCGCGCTCGAATTGAGGGGGGCTGCCCGGTCTCGGAACCGGGCGGCCCCCCTCTCGCGTGAAGACGCGACGCCACGTCGGTGCCGTGCCAGCGAGGGAACTCCCGGCACCCTCTTGGTTGACAAGTTGGCGCGTTCGCACCACCTTGGTGTTCGACGCCCGAAAAGACCGCGAAAGACCGGGGGGTCTCGTGACTGCGGAAGATCTGCTCGATGCCCATGCGCGCGCTCTCGACTGGACGGCGGGCGTCGTCGACGGAGTTCCGCCCGGCACCCTCGGCGACCCCACTCCATGTGCCGGATGGGACGTGAGGCAGCTTCTCAACCATGTTGTTGCCGGCAACTTCTGGGTCGGTGAGCTCGCAGCCGGGCGAAGCATCGCGGAGGTGGGTGACAGCCTCGACGGTGACGTCCTCGGGTCGGACTTCTCCGGTGTGTACAAGCGGTCCGCCGAGACGGCCGACAGCACCTTCCGAAGCCCGGGGGCCATGGATGCGCCTTGCGCCGTGTCGTACGGCCCAGTCCCGGGCCACGTCTACTGCGGCCATCGGCTCATCGACGTTGCAGTCCACGGGTGGGACATTGCCGTTGCCACCGGGCACGAGGCCGTCCTCCCCGAAGCGATCGTCCTTGCCTGTCAGGCCGTGCTCGAGCCCCAGCTCGACGCGCTCCAGGCAAGCGGAGCCTTCGGAGCCGAGGTCGCCACTCCCGAGGGAGCCGACCCACAGGCGGTGCTGCTCACGTCTCTCGGACGCGACCCGTCATGGTCACGGTAAGGCAAGAGAGCAGAAGGAGACGAAGATGGCATTCGTGCAGATCATCAGGTTCAAGACGGACCGGCTCGACGAGATACGTGCGCTAGGGGGTGACTACGAGTCGGCGACCGAGGGGCGCCGGAGCGTGGGCCGCAACATGATCACCAAGGAGAGGGACACCCCGGACAGCTACGTCATGATCGTCGAGTTCCCGTCCTACGAAGAGGCGATGCGCAACTCCGAGATGCCGGAGACACAGCGCATGGCCGAGCAGATGGCGAAGCTCTGCGATGGTCCGGTCGAGTTCCTCGACCTCGACGTCGTCGAAGTCATGTCCTGACCTGAGAAGGGCGCTACGGGCAGGGTCAGGTTCGAGCGCTCCCGGCCTGTGGGGTCCGATCGGATAACTCGTTCGAACCGAACACACGATCGAGAGCCGCGACGAGCTTCGCTCGATCCAAGGGCTTCTGGAGGACTTCCACCATTCCCGCGTCCGAACATTCCTCGGCTATCTGGGGTCGTACGTCCGCGGTGAGCGCCAGGACGGGCGTCGAGGCGTTCGGACCGGAACCTCGCCGGATGCGCAGCGCCGCCTGGATGCCGTTGAACCGCGGCATGTGGAGATCCATCAGGATCGCATCAAATCCATGCTGGGTGGCCAGGTCCACTGCCTGCAAGCCGTCTTCGGCCACCTCCACATCCCAGCCGAGCACCTGCAGCGTCTTGGAGATGACCTTGCTGTTGACAAGATTGTCCTCGGCGACCAAGATCCGGCGTCTTGGCCCGGGCACCACTCCCACCTCGGGAGACACCGCCTCGCGAACGATGTCGGAGCTCGGCGCGAGCGGCAGGTCGACGGTGAACGTGGCACCGTTCCCGACCTCGCTGCTGACACCGATCTCGCCACCCATGACCTTCGTCAGTTGGCTGCAGATGGCAAGACCTAGCCCGGTACCGCCGAATCGGCGTGTCGTCGACGTGTCCGCCTGAACGAATCTGTCGAAGATCCGTTCCTTGTCCGCGGCGGAGATCCCGATCCCCGTGTCCTGCACCTGCATTCGCACCGTGTAGGGCTGGCCCGGGAGAGGAATCAGGGAGACGGTGACACTGCCGGTATGAGTGAACTTGACCGCATTCGACGTCAGGTTCGTGAGGATCTGACGTAGGCGGGTGCCGTCGCCGACGATGGCACGGGGAAAACCGTGTCGTACCTCGAGGCGAAGTTCGAGCCCCTTCGCGTCCGCGTCCGCTCTGCACAGGTCAACGACACTCCCTGCGGTCGCAACGAGATCAACGGTGTCGGATTCGAGGTGGAGCATTCCCGCGTCGATCTTCGAGAAGTCGAGGATGTCGTTGAGAAGCAACATGAGAGCCCGGCCCGAATCTCTGATCGCGGCCACACACTCGGCCTGCTCGTCCGTGAGCGCACCGTCCATGAGCAGGAGGTCGGCCATGCCGAGGACCCCGTTCATGGGCGTGCGGATCTCGTGGCTGACCGAGGCCAGGAACTCGGACTTCGCCTGGTTCGCCTGTTCGGCTGCCAACTTGGCCTCGACGAGGAGCCGCTCGGCGCACTTCTCCTCGGTGATGTCGCGCACGAATGCCACGACACCTGCCTCCTCCAGTGGTGAGAACCTGACCTCGTAGTCCCTGCCGTCCTTCTCAACCCCTGTCGAGAACTCGGCCTTCTGAAAAGACTTCTCCCGCACCGACCGCTCGAAAGCTGTGCGTGTCTGAGGAAAGTCCTTCACGACGATGTCGTGCAGTCTAGCACGGCGAGGAGGTCCGGCTGGGCCTCGATGATCGCTCGTTGGCGGAGCTCCGACCTGCGGAGCTCCGCCGTCACCTCGTGGAGGTCGGTGAGGCTCTGGGTCAGCCTGCGGTTGGACTCGACGAGTTCTGCCGTTCGTTCGCCGAGATCACGCTTCAGCCACGCGTTCGCCAGGGCACGTTCCACATGAGCGGCGAGCAAGAGCAGGAACGGGACACTCTCCGCCGTGAGGCTTTCCCTGTAGAAGGACCGTGGACGAGAGGCACGCTTGCGAAGGACGAGCATCCCCATACAGGTGCCCGGGTCGTCCTCCAGCGCCACGAGGGCCACCACGTCACCCTCCTGGAAGGACAGGCAACTGCTAACGGGCGCGGTGTCGGCACAGTCCACGCCATCGGGAAAGACGCCCCCCTCCCCGACAGTGAACACCATCGTGGAGTCCGCCTGCGCGTGCCTGCATGCGGCCCGCTGCCCGCAACTGCCGGGGATCTCCGACATTGCCGCACCGAGCCTCTTGACCTTCCAGCCCCCGGAGCCATCACCCCGGCGCAGGAAGACCGCTACGTCGTCGGCGTCGAAGAGGTCCTCGAGAGTGTCGATGCACGACTCGACGATCGCGCTCGCATCGAGGTCCTCCGCGCAAGCCAATGCCAGGTCGGCCAACGCCTGAGTCTGTCGCAACTTGCGGTCGAGGTCCGCCTGGGCGCGGTGGAGTCGTTGCTCGGTCTTGACGAGCAACTTGACCTGCTCGTTGAGAGCCGCGTTCGGATCTGTCTCCGTCTTGAACTGTCCGGACTGTGGATCAGCCATCTTCCTCGACCCCCCGAAGCCCTCAGACCGGCGGGGATATCATCGGTGCTCCGCCGCGTAGAGGGCGCACAGTGCCACGGTGTAGTTGTGGTACCTGGGACGCCCGTGGATTGGCGCGATCTCGCCGTAGGTGTGGAACCCAAGCCAGGGAACGTCGTCCCCGAGAACACGCTGCAACGGCTCGACGATCGCCTCGGAGGGGCTGTTGCCGAACAGGGCCCTGCCCCGGCCCGCGCAGTCGTACTGCAGGACGAGGAGAGGGATCCGCCCGCCGTGGGTCCGGCTTATCTGCTCCGCACACGACTGGGCGCTCTCCTTGATCCTGTCGTGGGCGCGCCGCATCAGGCGGATTCGGGTCCCGGACTCGAGATCACCGCCGGGGAAGAAGAGGCTGCCGGTTTCCCTGTCGAGCGCGAGGGGTGTGTGGATGATGAACTGGTCGTAGCCGGCGACCTCGTCGGTCGGCATCGGCTCTCCGATGGCCAGGTGGACGGCCCCGTCGGCGTTGAGATCCTCCGGATCTCCGTCGAGGTACTCCTTGAACACCGGCCATGCGGGCTGCCCGTCGATCGTCCGCATCCACCCGCCGTCCGCCTCGGTGAGCTCGCGTTCGAGGCCGACGGGAACGCAACCGTGGCTGACGGCGATCTCGGCGTCCACTTCGCCTGCGACGAGGACGGCAGTGAGGCCTCCGCTCACCACCTCGGTGTCGCGGTATTGGAATGTCTGCGACATCGTCATCGCGTCTGCCGCCGCGCCTCCGACTATGGGAATCGCAGATGCAAGCTCTCCGAAAGCAGCGTCGAGCATCTGGGTGGCGTTGCCGGCCAAGCCGTCGGGGAACACGAGGAGCACACGCTGAGCTGATTCGTCCAGTCCGTTGACCCACCGGGCGAGACGGCGTCCTGCCTCCGCAGGCTCG
>QWHP01000360.1 GCA_021404985.1 Actinobacteria bacterium ATB1 | reverse complement strand
ACGCAGGTGTGCCCTCGGGCGACCCGAACCGTATTCTCGGAGCCCGTGCACGTCTTGAGCGCCGACCGCATATCGAAGGCGTACGACGAGGTCCTCTTCGAGGAGGTCAGCTTCGGCGTCGCCACATCGGACCGCATCGGTGTGGTCGGTCCCAACGGTTCAGGCAAGTCGACGCTCCTGCGCATCCTCGTCGGAGACGAGGTTCCGGACTCGGGTCGTGTCGTCGTCGCACGAGAAGCCCGTCTCGGATGGCTGCCCCAGATCCCCGTGACGCGACCCGACGAGACGGCCCTGGACTGCGTGGCCCGGGCGGCCGCGAGCCCCCACGAGGCCGAGGCGATGCTCGATCGACTGGGCGTACATGACCGAGACCTCCGCCTCGCCGAGATGTCGGGAGGGATACGGCGCCGGGTGTCACTCGCTGCCGTGCTCGTCCGTTCCTCGGACCTCCTCGTCCTCGACGAGCCCACGAATCATCTCGACGCCGAGGCGGTCGAGTGGCTCGAGGGGCACCTGAGGAGAAGGCCGGGAGGCCTGCTGTTGGTCACGCACGACAGGTACTTCCTCGAGCGCCTCGTCACCCGAATGCTCGACATCGATTCCGGGCATGTGCACAAGTACGAGGGCACCTACTCGGGTCTGCTCGAGGCGCGGGCCGCGAGGCTCGAGGATGCCGAGAGGCAGGAGTCGCGCCGTCAGAACCTGCTTCGCAAGGAGGTGGCATGGCTGAGGCGTGGACCCAAGGCCCGCACGTCGAAGCCACGGTTCCGCGTCGAGCAGGCCGAGGCGCTCGCGCGCTCGGGGGTCGACCCCGACGCAGGGCCGCTGCGGATCGAGACCGGTCAGCGGCGCCTCGGCAAGAGGGGGATAAGACTCGACAGTGTCACGAAGGCGTTCGGGGGCAGTGTCGTCCTCTCGGGGGTCGACGCAGAGATAGGGGCGGGCGACCGGATCGGCGTCGTCGGTCCGAACGGGTCCGGCAAGACGACGCTCCTGCGAATCCTGGCAGGGGACCTCGCGTGTGACAGCGGGGAGGTGAGATGGGGAAAGACGGTCGAGGTGGGGTTCTTCAGGCAGGACGAGACCATCGCAGCGGAGGCCATGCGAGGGCTACGCGTGATGGACGCCGTCCGAGACATAGCCGAATGGTTGCCCCTCGCCGACGGCCGCAGGATCTCCGCGACGGCCATGGCCGAGAGGTTCCTGTTCGACGGCGCTGCCCAACACAGGCCCGTCTCCCTGTTGTCCGGCGGCGAGAGACGGCGCCTTGCCCTCCTCTGCCTGCTCGTCAAGGCACCGAACGTTCTTCTGCTCGACGAGCCGACCAACGACCTCGACCTCGACACTCTCGCAGTCCTCGAGGATCATCTCGACGGCTTCAGGGGCGCCCTGGTGGTCGCGAGTCACGACAGGTACCTGCTCGACAGGCTGACCGACGAGCTCTGGTCGGTGGAGGGCGGCCGGCTGCGACGCCATCAGGGGGATTGGGAGGCCTACCTCGTCACCCGGGACACCGAACAGCGGGACGCAAGGCGGGACAAGACCCCGAGTCGGAGGGGTGCAAGGAGCCAGCGGTCTCAGAGGTCCCCGACTACGCAGAAGTTGGGGTTCAACGAGCGCCGCGAACTCGGCACGCTCGAGACGCGAATGAAGGAGCTCGAGGCGAGGCGTGACTGTATCGAAGCGGACCTCGCCGTTGTGCGGGGCGATGTCCCCGGTACCTTCGCAGACCTGCGTCGTGTCGTGGCCGAGCTGTCGGAGGAGCTCGCGACTGTCGTCGAGGAGCTCACGGCGGCAGAGGAGAGGTGGCTCGAGATCAAGATCATCGAGGAGTCGTCGGAGGACTCATGACCCGAACAGGACCCCCGGGTTCAGGATCCCCGAGGGATCCAGGGCCGTCTTGATGCTCCGCATCAGCTCGACGTCGGACGGAGATCGCGTGAGATGCAGGAAGTCTCGTTTCGCGACGCCGATCCCGTGCTCTGCCGAGATGCTTCCCGAGCGCCGGGCCGCCAGCTCGAGAACAGCCGAGTCCACTCGCAGATCCTCGGGTGCGAGACCAAGGAGGTTCACGTGAAGGTTCCCGTCACCCGCGTGTCCGAAGATCACAGCGCTCACCTCAGGGGCCAGGTTGGCGAGGAGCAGTTCCAGCTCGGTCTCGAAGCGAACGATCTCTCCGGGAGGGAGGCTCACGTCGAGCTTGTGCGGCGTCCCGATCGCGGCCAGCGCTTCCGGCACCGAATTGCGCCAACGCCACAATCGTGCGAGTCCGGGCCCGTCCGTGGCCACCGCCGTTGCGACCGCCGAGTCGAGGGCCGAGAGCGAGTCGACGAGCTCGTCGGCGCATCCAACGGGACCCGACACCTCGACGAGGAGGCACGGGCCACCGTGTTGCGGCAGCGGTGGACTCGAGCGCAGATGCGATGAGACGATCGTCATCGCCCGGGAGTCGAGGAACTCGAGCGCGGAGAGGCAGGGGACATGCCGCAGCGCAGGGACGGCGCCCAGGGCTTCGGACGTGTCGGGGAACCCGAGAAGTGATGCCGCTCGCTCGGGTGGCGTCGGTACGAGCCGGAGATGAACCCGTGTCACCACCGCGAGGGTTCCCTCGGTGCCGCAAAGCAGCGAAGGAAGGTGGTAGCCCGTGTTGTCCTTTGCCAGGCCGGGTACCGCGCCGACAACAGTTCCGTCGGCGGTGACTGCTTCGAGCCCGATGACTTGGTCCCGCATCGATCCGTACCGCAGGAAGTGGGTGCCTCCGGCATTCGTCGCGACCATGCCCCCGACGGTCGCCGACTCTCGGGCGGCAAGGTCGACACCGAACGAAGCCCCTGCAATGGCGGCCGACGCCTGGACCGATGCCAAGGTTGCTCCCGCCTCGGCGACGACGGACATGTCCTTGGGGTCGGGAGGTCCCGCTGCCTTCATGAGGCCGAGACTGAGCACGACATCGCATCCGCTGCGGGGCACGGCGCCGCCCACGAGTCCGGTGTTGCCTCCCTGAGGCACCAGTGGGGTCTGTGTTTCGCAGCAGGCGCGCAAGACCTCCGAGACCTCCTCGGTCGTCCGAGGGCGGACCACGAGAGCTGCCGGGTGGTGCCAGCGTCCGGTCCAGTCGACTTCGTAGGACGCCTTGAGCGCCGGGTCCGTGACGACCTGCTCGTGCCGGAGTATCCCGTCGAGCCGGTCGGTCAGCTCCGCGGCGCCCATCCTGTCAGCGGGAGAGCAAATCCCTCGCGATGTGCTGGACCTGCATCTCGTCGGTGCCTCCGTAGATCTGGAGGATCTTGGCATCACGGGCGAGTTGCTCGACCTGGTACTCGGCCATGTACCCGTTCCCGCCGAAGAGCTGTACAGCTTCCATGGCGACCTCGACGGCAGCCTGGGCCG
>QWHP01000007.1 GCA_021404985.1 Actinobacteria bacterium ATB1 | reverse complement strand
AAGATCTGCGAGGTGGGACTGGTCCACCCCGAGCCAATCAGTCATTCCCTTCAGGAAGCCGAATTGCATCGCGCTCGGCCCGTCCGGGACGACCTCGATCTGGCCGCTGTCCCCGTTGAACCGGACAGAGCAGGGTGTCAGGACGATCGGGAACCTGACCGCCTCACCCCCCGGCTTTCAGGTCAGGAAACCGTGTCCCCAGAGGAGCTCGAACTCCGCATCCTGGCGCAGCAACCGCAGGTACAGGTCGAAGAGATCCTGATAGAGGCTGCGCGCCGTGTTGGCATGTCGTGCACGTTCCGCCCAGGGCTCCCACTCGTCGGTGAGCCAGATCCGCAACCGGGCCTCGAGCTCGTCGACCGTCTCGTCGTCGAGGCCGAACTTGGCGACCCAGCCCTCCACGAAGCGCGGGCGTGCTCCCGGGTCCCCGAACTGCCGATCGAGCACGGCGTCGAGCTTCGCAGGTGGGTTCGGGGGCACCGGGATCGGAACTTTGTTCACGCTCAGCCAGGGCCCGCCCGGTTCCGGACGGAGGCGGCACGCGGTGTGGTCGGGCAGATCGGATTCCCACCAGCGACGCTCGTCGTACACGGCCACGTCCCGCACGGGCACGTCCCTTATCGCGTGTTGACCGCGGAGGTAGTCGAAGAACCGAGCTGCCCTGTCCAGAGCTGCCGCGGGTGTTTCTGGCAGCTCCCGCGCCCTGAACTGGGCCTTGAAGCTCTCCACCAGAGCCTCCCTACAGGCCTGTTGCCGAATCCGCCACCTGGCCCGTCGCTGACTCGCCTTGCGAGGCCCTGCAGGTCTCGGCGCTCCCGGCCCAACCGAAGCGGCCCAACCGACCCGGCCCGACGGATCCCGCCCAATGGATCCGGGGTCGGCCCCGCTGGGTCCGGCATGGAGCCGGTGACAGCAACATCCCCAAGCAGTGGACTGGTTCTGCGACAAGACGGACGACTCCTGCGCGAAGTCCACCACGAGCGGCGAATACCACGTAGCGCGTCCGGACGACCTCAGGGAGAGCTGAGATTCGCTGTGGAAGGCCGGCGGTGGCGGCCGGGGTGCCGGTCCGGCCGGCTGGGCGGACGGTCAGTAGGAGTGGCCGCGCAGGATCGAAACGATGGACTTGAGCATGATGAAGGCGTCCATGATCAGCGACTGCCTGTCTATGTAGAGGTTGTCGAAACGCGTGCGCTCCTCGGCCGACACGTCGCCTCCACGAAGGCCGTAGGCCTCCGCGAGGCCCGTCACTCCGGCCCGTACCCTTTCGCGCTCCCGGAATGTGGGGATCGATGCGGCACCTTCCCGCGCATGCTCGACACGCAACGGACGCGGGCCGATCAGGCTCATGTCCCCCCTCAGGACGTTGAAGAGTTGCGGCAGCTCGTCGAGACCTGTCCGGCGGAGTACCGAACCCAGTTTCGTGATTCTGGGATCGTCGACCAGAGTCCAGCTCGGACCCCCAGCGTCGTCGACCATCGTTCTGAATTTGAGGATCATGAACTCCTTCCCCTTGATGCCCACGCGTCTCTGTCTGTAGAAGACCGGTCCTGGGGAGGTGACCTTCACGGCCACGGTGCAGACGAGCATGACGGGAGCGGTAAGAACGAGGGTCGAGGTCACGATCACGAGTTCGAGGACACGCTTCACGACGCGGCGGGTGGTCGAGTCCGACAGGGCCGTCGGTACCTCGAGGAGCGGTATTCCCCATATGTGGTCGGAGGTCGGGGAGAGATCGAAGAAGCGCGGGACCATCGAGAGCCGGACCCGCTCACTCTGCAGGGATCGCAGCAACCTCGCGTTCTCTGCGTCGCTTTGCGGACCGAACGCGCAGATGAGCTCCCTGACCCCGGTTTCGGCGATTGCCTGGCGTGCACGGTGCGTGGGTACGACGGGAAGGTCGCTGCGGCGGACACCGACATCCGACACCACGCCCACGGGAGTGAGCCCGTACTCGGGGTGACGTGCCAGTGTCTCGACGAGAGTCATCCCGAGTGGTCCACCGCCGAGAACCATGACGGGGATGGGGCGGCGCCGCCGGAGGACGTGGATGACGACGATCGCTCCTGCCCGGGCGAGGAAGAGCGCCAGGGACGAGAGCAGGAACAGGGCAACCGGGCGCATCCAGCCCGGAGACGAGGTCACCGATATGGCCGTGAACGTGACGAGAGCCGCAACGGCGAGGGTACGGCGTTCCCCGTCGACCGCTGTGAGGTGGAACCGGCGCCCGTAGGCGCCGAGCGTCCTCTGCGCGAACAGGCCGACAAGGACGGCAAGCCACGAACGCGATACCAGGAAGAGGCCGACGGCATCGAAGGCTGCGAGGACTGTCTCCGCAACCCCCCAGCGCAGACCGCGACCATAGGGCTCAGCGCCCAGACGCATCCTGCGCCTGTCCGGCGTTGCCGTACCCGGATCCCCGACAGCGGTTCGCCCGGAGCTCTCGTCCGTGGCAACCTCGATCGAGCCCACCTCCCCTTCGGGAGTCCTCAGAATCGACACAACCAGGCTCCTGCCGTTCCCCGTCCGATGTGGTCGCATTCGCCCGGGAGCGACGAACGGTTCCACGTCGGATGTCTTCGTGGCACATCGCAGCACGCCACGGGAAAGCCCCCAGCGTTAGGAGGCAAACGACCTCACCCATCGAATCGACACAAATGGCGTCCGAATTAGCGCTGCAACCCGGGTTGGCCACCGGCCCCTGGCGGCGTCAGAATCGAGTCCGAGCTGGGAGTTGCCTGTGACGAGATGGTCTTGGCCGCGACAAGGGGGATCCTTCGGGTGGTTCGTCCTCGTCCTCGTCCTCGTCCTCGCCCTCCAGGTTCTTGTCGTTCCTGACCCAGGCTCGGCTGCGGTGCCTCCACAGTCGGGGGGTCCCGACGTCGGCGGGGCATGGAGCGTTCTGCCTCCCGGCAACGGCTACCCGTTCGGACCCACGGCCCCACATCTGAACGACCAGCGCGCAATGTACGACAGGATCGACGACGCTTCCGCGGACGGGGTCCTCCGAGCAGCGTCGTCGCTTGCCACCTGGTACAAGCCCCTGACGCTCGACGTGCCAGAACCGGCCGATTCCCGCAGAGTCGAGACACCCCGGGAGGGGCTGACGATCACCTGGGACGAGTTCGGGGTTCCCCACGTGGTCGGCAGCCGGTCCACCGACGTCGCCTTCGGCGCCGGCTGGGTCATGGCCGAGGCAAGAGGCCTGATCGCCGACATCTCGAGACAGGTTGGGCGCAGTGGCGCCATGGAGCTCGGGACGAACGACCTCTTCGCAGCCCTCGACGCGGACGTGAGGGCAGACTGGACCGACGAGGAATTGCGTACAGGTTTCGATCATCTGGTGGCCGCTGCCCCTGTCGAGGCGGAAGCCGTGATGGCCGAGATCGACGCCTATCTGGCGGGGTTCAACTCATGGGTTGCAGCTCATCCGCTTCCGCACAGGATCCTGCGCCTTGTCCTCGGGCTCGACGACCGGCCTTGGAACCGAGCCGACGTCGTCGCCGCCCTGTTGACCGTCGTCGGGGGGCAGTCCAGCGGGGGCGGCGAACTGGAGAACGCCCGGATCAGCCGGGCGCTCGACGCACGGTTCGGGCCCGTGGGAGGTGCGGCCACCTACGACGAGCTGCGAACTGCCGACGCGCCGGCCACACCGCACGTGGACGGGGTATGGGAGTACCCGGTGTTCGACTTGCCAGGGTCGGGAGTCGACCCGGCGTCCGTCGCAATGCCCGACCCTGGGTCCGTCGAGTCGTTACCCGTCCCGACACAGCTTCCCGGCCACTCGAACGTGGTCATCGCAACGGCGGCCGAATCTGCCGGTGGCCACCCCCTCCTCGTCGGAGGCCCACAGAACGCCATCACGTCGCCAGCGCTTCTCTTCGAGGTCCACCTCAGCGGCGGCGGCTACGACTCCCGCGGTGCGCTCATGCCGGGTGTCGGGCCCTACGTGATAGTGGGTCGCAACCGGACGTCGGCCTGGACCTCGACCTCGGGCGAGTCCGACCAGACCGACATCCGTGCGGAACTGCTCTGCGAACCGGACGGATCCGATGCCAGCCCCGAGTCGAGACACTACGTATTCGACGGTGACTGCGTGCCGATGACGCGTCCTGCCGGCGCCCGTCCCGGCGCCGTGTGGCGCACGCGACACGGCCCTGTCCTGCGCTATGGCAGCGTGGATGGCCGGCCGGTCGCGTTCTCGCTCGAACGGTCCTCGCGCGGATGGGAGGTGCTCTCCGCCCTTGCCCTTCGCCGCCTGAACATGAACGGGGTGGCGTCCCCTGCCGACTTCCTCGACGTGACGGAGGACATCACATTCAGCGGGAACTGGTTCTGGATCGACGCCGACGACGCCGCGTACGCGCACGTCGGTCGCTACCCGATCAGAAAGGCGGGCGCCTCGACGGAGGTCCCGACATGGGGGACGGGCGAATGGGAGTGGCAGGGGGTACTCGATCCCGGTCTCCAGCCCCATGCGGTGAATCCCGAGACGGGCATCCTGCAGTCCTGGAATAACAAGGTCGCTGACGGTTGGCGGACCGCGGACGACGACTGGGGCAACGTCGGGCCGCACCGAGTCGACCTCCTCGCTGGTCCCGCACGGGATGCGGCGCAAGGGGACGGGGATCTGACTTTGTCCGAGCTCGTCGACATACACACGAGAGCCGGATCAACGGACCTGCGGGGTGCGGGTGTCCTTCCCGCGATCATCGGCGTGCTCGACTCGGGACCGGCACCGTCTCGGCGGCTCGCCCAAGTGCTCGAGACCCTCAGGGACTGGGCGGAAGCAGGCGCCTTCCGCCGTGACCGGAACAACGACTGGATGTACGACCATCCCGGTGTGCCGCTCATGGACGCCTACTTCGAACGCGCCGTGAAGACCGCCTTCGTGGACCTCGACGGGCTCTGGGACATCCTCCGTCCGGCACTGGACGCCGGACCCAAGAACGACGGATCGTCCTTCGGCTACGGCTGGTACGGGCTGCTCTGGCGGGACCTGAGACGGCTCCAGGGACTGGAACCGGGCCGGGCCCACTGTGGTGGAGGTGACCTGACGGCCTGTCGCGCAGCCCTGTGGGACGCGCTCGACCGCGCCCAGCAGGAAGTTGCCAGGGCCCAGCTCCCGTGGAACGCCACGGACCCGCCAGCGTGGACGAAATCGACCGTGCGCGAGCGGATCTGGTTCCTCCCCTACGTGTTCAACCCGTCCTCGGTCCGCTGGTCGAACAGACCGGCCTACGAGATTGCGGTGACGTTCGGGTGACCATCGTGCCTCGGGAGTAGTGCGGTCCTTCCCGAGGACGCCCCGTGGCGAGCCCGGCAGTCACTCGGCCAGTTGCTCGCGGGCCCACAGGTAGTCCGGCTTGCCGACCTGATTGCGCGAGACGGAATCACGAAAGACCCAGCGCCTTGGGATCTTGTATCCGGCGAGGCTCGGCCGGAGATGGGAGGCGAGGTCCTCTGCCGTTGTCGAGGCGCCCGGACGAAGTGCGACAACCGCACCCACCGCCTGCCCCCAACGTTCGTGCGCGTACCCGGCGACGAGTGCGTCCCCCACCGATGGGTGCGACTTGAGGGCCTGTTCGACCTCCTCGGGGAACACCTTCTCGCCGCCAGTGTTGATGCACTGGCTACCCCGACCGAGCAGGACGATCGACCCGTCCTCGGTCCGCATCGCCTGATCGCCCGGGATCGAGAAGCGGACGCCGTCCACCACAGGGAAGGTGGCGGCCGTCTTGGCTGCGTCCTTGTAGTACCCGAGCGGTACGCGTCCGCTCTGCGCGAGCCAGCCGGACTCTCCCGTGGGCGCTCTCCGGTAGGGCTCCTCGAGTGTCAGCACCTCCGCCGTCGAGCTCAGTGTGAACTGCTGTGCGCCCGACTCCGACGGCAGGTCCTCGGCCGTGGATTCCTTCGTCGCCGTGGCCCCGGACTCCGACGAGCCCACGGTGTCGAGAACCCGCAGCCGCGGGATCCGTCGGAGCAGGGCCTGCTTGCGGGCCGGGGATGCGATCGCACCGCTGCTCATCACGAACCGGAGGGATGACACGTCGTAGTCGCCACGTTCGAGCTCGTCGACGAGGGGTCCCAGAAAGGCGTCGCCGATGAGCTGGAGATAGACGACGCGTTCAGACTCCACCGCCGACCAGATCGCCGACGGGTCGAGATGGTCGGGCGAGTCGGGAATCACGACTGTCCCACCTTGGAGAAGGACCACGAACGCCGCCCAGTGACCTCCCCCGTGCATGAAGGGGGAAGCCGCGATTCCCGGCAGAGGGCGGCGTCGTGCGGCCCAGTTCACAGCCTCCTCCGGAGTAGAGAAGTCGCGCAGCGCACCGCCGAGGGCGGAGAAGAACCAGTCCTCCTGACGCCAGACTGCACCCTTCGGCCAGCCGGTCGTCCCCCCCGTGTAGAGGATGTAGCGGTCGTCGGCACTGGGATCGGGCAGGTCCATGGAGAGAAGGTCTGCCGACTGGTGGACCGTGTCCTCTTCGTCCGCGAGAAGTTCCTGCCAGTCGATGGATCCCTCGAGGGGTTCTTCCCCGGATCCGTCGTCGAGGTGTACGAGTCCGATGTCACGGCCGGTCTCGCGGACGGCGGCGGCCAGTTCAGGACCGAAACGGAGCTGGTAGACGACGGCAGCGAGGTCTGCGTCGGCGATCACGTAGGCGAGCTCCTTGGCCGTGTACCGGTAGTTGACGTTGACGGGAACGGCCCGCGTCCGGAACGCCCCGACCATCGCCTCGATGTACTCGGGACAGTTCCCGCAGAGGAGGCCGACGTGGTCCTGGACCGTATGGATCCTGTCCTCGAGTGAAGTCACTCGTGACGTGTCGCCTCTGCATCCGAGCCCCAGCCGTCCCAGGCCCGTCGCGATCCGCGTCGCCCTCGCGTCGAATTCCGCCCAGGTCGTCCTCGACGCCGGCGTGACGAACGCCTCCCGATCGGGGATGGCGGCGGCGATCCCCCCGACGAGGTCGGATATGCAGAACTCCATACCGAGGGAGCGTACCGACTTGACCGAATCGCTTCATTTTCCGGCGTTGCGGTCGATCTACTCACGGGAGGAGAGCCGGGTGGAAGCCGAGTGGTGTGGACTTGTTGACCGTCAGAGCAGACAGCGTGCACGTGGGGACACCGGGGCGCGCCCGGCACGACACCGAGCCCACCAGTCCCGAGCGGGAGCCGGACCTCACGCTCGTCGCGATGGTGGGCTTCGCAGTGGGTGTGCTGCTCATCGGGTTCCTCGCACTCTGGGCGACCCGCGACCGGCCCCAGACCACCACGAACCAGGGGCTCTTGAGCGCCGTCCCGGGAAGCGCCACGTTCGAAGTGGCCGCACTCCACGCGCTCGAGGCGCTGGAGTCGACGAGACCCACAGGCACGCCGAACGCCACCGAGATCGAATCCTGGTCGGGCTCCTATCTGGAGGCTGGGATCGGGGAGGCGAGGTCCGTGCTCGCCAGCCACGCCGCGCCTGTCAACGTGCAGGCCGTGCGTGATTCCCTCGTGAGCGCCCTCGACAGGTACATCGTCGCGTCCGGAGCTGCGGAGTCATGCCTCGCCGAGGACCTCGCCGCATGCCGGCCGCAGTTGACGGATCTTCGGAACGCATCCTCGGACGTCGACCGCCTCGCGGGGGACTTGCGTCTCTACCTCTTCGGCTGAGTCCCGAAGCCGGCTGAGTCTCCAACGCCGATTCCCGCACAACTCACGCCCCAACCCAACCCACGTGGGCGGACCCAGACACCACAGACGTGACTCGATCCACCCACGTCGACCGGGCCACGGACGGGCGTCAGATGGCGTCCGAACCGACCTCGCCAGTACGGATCCGACTCACGTAGTCGAGATCCGTGACCCACAGCTTGCCGTCGCCGATGGACCCGGTACGCGCAGACTCGATCAACGTACGCACTACGAGGTCGACGTCCTTGGTGTCGGCCACGACCTCGATCCGCAGCTTCGGAACGAAGTCGACCTGGTACTCGGTGCCTCGGTACACCTCCGTGTGCCCACGCTGGCGGCCGAAACCCCTCACCTCCGTGATGGTCAGCCCCGTCACACCGACGTCCTGCAGGGCGTCCTTCACGTCGGCGAGCTTGTGCGGCTTGATGATCGCAGTGATCAACTTCATGTCGTCACGTCCCCCTGGGGTTTCGGGATGCCTGGCAACTCGGTCAATCCTCCGCGCTCCTCGTGACCCCCCCCGAGTCCCCGAGGTTGGCCTCACCTGTGGTGGTGGATGCCGGGCCCGCAGACCCCCCACCGACGAGCGAGGTGACCGCGCCGCCCTCCGCCTCGTCGTAGATGTAGCCGGACTCCGAGTGCTGGCTCAGGTCGAGACCGACCACCTCGTCGTCCTCGGCGACCCGGAGGCCGACCGTCCAGTCGACGACCTTGGCGATGACGAAGGTGAAGGCGAACGAGTAGACGATCACGATCGCCGCCCCCGCTGCCTGCCGCCCGAGCTGCTCGAGACTGCCGCCCACGGCTGCGTCGCCCAGGATCGGTTCGCCGAGGACCTGCACGGCGAAGACGCCCGTGAGGAGAGCGCCGATGAGCCCGCCGACGAAGTGGACACCGACGACGTCGAGCGAGTCGTCGTACCTGAACCTCGTCTTGAGCTGGATCGCCAGGTAACAGACGACCCCCGCGATGAGACCGATGGCGACAGCGCCCTGGATCCCGACGAAGCCCGCTGCGGGCGTGATGGCGACCAGACCGGCAACCGCCCCCGTGGCCGCTCCGAGAGTCGTGGGATGGCCATCCCTGATCCACTCCATGGTGATCCAGGCGAGAACAGCGATGCCCGTCGCCACCTGGGTCGTGATGAAGGCGTTGACCGCCTGCAGGTTCGCCGAACCGGCGGAGCCTGCATTGAAGCCGAACCACCCGAACCACAGGATTCCCGCTCCGAGAACGGTCAGGACGATGCTGTGCGGTGGCATCGCCCTCTTCGGCCAGCCTCTGCGCGGCCCGAGAACGATCGCCATCACGAGGGCGGCGATACCCGCGTTGATGTGGATGACGGTGCCCCCCGCGAAGTCGAGAGCCCCGATCTCGGACCCGATGAATCCCCCACCCCAGACCCAGTGGGCCACAACGGGATACACGAAGATCGACCAGAGGGCCGTGAACAGCATGAAGCCGGAGAACTTGATCCGCTCGGCGAAAGCCCCGATGATCAGCGCCGGCGTGATGATGGCGAACATCATCTGAAACACGAACGTCAGTCCTTCGTGTGCCGCCAGGTCACCGACGGTGGGGTCGAGAGGCAACCCCCGGGCGAAGAAGTAGTGCGCGGGATCTCCGAGGATCGACCAGCCCCCCAGGGAGAAGGCGGCCTCGCCGTCCGTCGCAACCCCTGCGAAGGCGATCGAGTACCCGACGACGAGCCAGATCAGGGTGACCATCCCCATGCACATGAAGACCTGCATCAGTATCGAGAGCACGTTCTTCTGACGCACGAGGCCCCCATAGAACATGGCGAGCCCGGGAGACATGAAGAGAACCAACGCGCTTGCGGTCAACATCCAGGCGATGTTTCCGGTGTCCAATTCGACCCTCCGACTCGGTCGGACTGCCTTCAGCGACGCCGACCGGGGAGGATAAATGCATCAGACACGTTCGCGCCATGACCGTTCGACTCGCTGCGGAGGGAGGCATAAGTCCAAGGGGCGAGGCCGAAAACAGAATTTGCAGGGATGGGCCGCCCGGTGGGCATGCCGTTAGAATCGCCGCAACGGATCGCGATGCCCGACCCCGTCGTACCGAGGCTGCGATCGATGTCCCCCCGCCCGAGGAGCCGCAAATGTCCAGGACAGTCATCGTCGGTGGCGCCCGCACCCCGATCGGCAAGATGCAGGGAGGTCTCGGCGGTTTCAGCGGCCACGAGCTCGGCAGCTTCGCCATCAAGGCTGCTCTCGAACGCGCGGGGGTTTCGGGCGAGCAGGTCGACTACGTCATCATGGGACAGGTCCTTCAGGCTGGCCAGGGTCAGAACCCTGCGCGTCCCGCCGCAGTGGGAGCCGGCATCCCCATGACTGTCCCCTCGATCACGGTCAACAAAGTCTGCCTCTCCGGGATCAACTCCCTTGCCCAGGCCGACCAGTTGATTCGCCTCGGCGAGTCCGACATCGTGGTCGCAGGCGGCATGGAGTCCATGACGAACGCCCCGTACCTCCTGAAGAAGGCGCGGGCAGGGTATCGGTTCGGGAACGCAACGATCTACGACTCGATGTCCGACGACGGCCTCTTCTGCACCTTCGACCAGAAGGCGATGGGCCACGCCACCGATCTGTACAACGCGGACTGGCACTTCGGCCGCGCCGAGCAGGACGAGTTCGCCGCCCGCAGCCATGAGCTCGCAGCCGCAGCGCAGAAGAACGGGCTATTCGGTGAGGAGATCGCCCCCGTCGAGGTCCCACAGCGCAAGGGAGACCCGATCGTGGTCGACACGGACGAGGGGATCCGGCCGGGAACGACTGCAGAATCCCTCGGCAAGCTGCCGCCGGCTTTCATCCCGGGGGACGGGACGATAACGGCCGGCAACGCGTCACAGATCTCCGACGGGGCCTGTGCGCTCGTGCTGACGAGCGAGGCAAAGGCGAACGAGCTCGGCCTCGAGATCCTCGGCGAGATGGTCTCCCACGGTCAGATCGCCGGCTCGACCCCGGCGCTGCACTCGATGCCCGCCGAGGCGATCAAGATGGCTCTCGGCAAGGCCGGTGCCTCAGTTGCCGATGTCGACCTCTTCGAAGTGAACGAGGCGTTCGCCGCTGTCTCCCTCGCGGCCCTTCACGAGCTCGACGTCGCTGAGGAGAAGATGAACGTGAACGGTGGCGCCATCGCGCTCGGCCACCCCATCGGGATGAGCGGCGCACGCATCGTGCTTCACGGTCTGCTCGAGCAGCGCCGCCGGGGCGGTGGGTTGGTCGCCGCCGGGATCTGTGGTGGTGGCGGACAGGGTGACGCCGTGATCGTCCGCGCCATCGTCTGAGGATCAGGCCGTCACCGGTAGCCACCGGCCGGACATCCAGCGCGATCCGTTCGCCAAGAGGCGAGCGAGGGACAGGACCGAGTAGGCAGCCCACACCCCCGCGATTCCGAGTCCGAGCGGTACGACCGAGAGCGCAACCGGTAGATAGAGCGCGGTTGCGATCGACATCGCGATCGCGAGGAACCAGTTGTCACCCGCGCCGATCAGGACGCCGGGCCGGCGGCACCGTCACAACGAATGGCGACCCGCGAGGGCACGTCCGAGGGTCACCTCGTCTGCGTACTCCAGGTCGCCACCGACCGGCAGGCCGGAGGCGATCCGGCTGACGGAGAGGTCGTCGCGCCCCAGCGACTGCAGCTCCCGCAGGAGATACGCGGCGGTGGCCTCACCGTCGACCGTCGGGTTCGTGCACAGGATCACCTCCCGGACCTCGGGACGACCGTCAGGCCCCGTGGCCGTGACTCTCCGGATCAGTTCACGTACGCGCAGCCGTTCGGGAGTGATCCCGTCGAGCGGGCTCAACGCTCCGCCAAGGACGTGATACAGCCCTGCGAACTCGTGGGTGCGTTCGACCGCTATCACGTCGCGGGGCTCCTCGACGACGCAGACGACGGAGGGGTCGCGCTTCGGGTTCGAGCAGATTCGGCAGAGGCTGCCCTCCGCCACGTTGTGGCAGCGTTCACAGAAGCCCACGGACTCCAAGGCCAGCAAGGCGCTCGCGAACCGCTCCAGATCGGTCTTCTCCACCTTCAACAGGTGGAAGGCCAGTCGCTGCGCCGACTTCGGACCGATACCCGGCAAGCGGGCGAGCTCGTCGATGACGTCCTGGACAGGACCCTCGTACATCCCTGCCGACCCCCTTGGCCTCAGGAGCCCATGAGTCCGCCGAGGTCGACGCCGAGTCCGGAACCCAAGCCACCGAGATCGAGGCCTCCCGTCACGGATCCCATGCGCTCCTCGGCGGTCTCCTTGGCGAGCCGCAGCGCCTCGTTCACACCGGCGACCACGAGGTCCTGGAGCATGTCGACATCCTCGGGATCGACCGCCTCGGGGTCGATCCCGACGGACACGATCTCCTGATTGCAGGTCGCCACCACCTTGACCATCCCCCCACCCACGGTCGCCTCAACCGTTTCGTCCCCGAGAGCCTCCTGCGCCGCAGCCATGTCCGCCTGCATCTGCTGGACCTGGGCGAGCATCCCCTGCATGTCGGGCATGCCGCCCTTCGTCTTGGGCTGCTGTTGGCCGGCACCGGCCCCGGCAGCTGAACGCCTCTGAGCGCTGCCGCGGGGCTTGGGCTTGCGGGGCTTGGGCTTGGCCATGTGTCAGAGGATAGCTACGCCTTCAGCCGTCGAGCTTGCGCTCCTCGATGATCTCCGCACCCAGCTCGGCCGTGATCAGATCGAGGACGTCGCTGCTCGAAGCGGGAACGGAATCCCTGACGGACTCGAACTCGTCGACATCGACGGGACCGGCGACGGGACCTTCTCGATGGACATCCTCGTCGAGGCCGGCCGCATCCGCTCCGCCAACCGCATCTCCTGTCGAAGTCCCCCCCGCTCCACCCGTCGCCGCACTCGACGATGTGCCCATCTCCTCACGGGGAGGACCCGCAGGGGATGCACTCGGCGCGGTGCTACGGCTGTCTCGGTCGCCGACCACCGTCCCGTTCAGCCGGAGGGAAGCCCCGAGAACCTCGGAGGTGACGTCCCGGAATAGCGCGAGAGCTGAGTCCTTCATCGCCTGGTCCCGGTTGAAGGCATGGGCAAAGGTGACCACCAGCGTGTCGCCGTCGAGCGCCTTCGGCTCGCTGTCCACGAAGAACGCCCCCACACGGCGGTTGCGGCTCTTGAGAGTCGAGACGACAACGCCCCAGAGGGAATCGACGTCTGACAGGTCCTTCGGAGCAGCAGGCGCGGGACCCGTCGCGGGCGGCACCCTGGAAGCCCCCTCGGCATTCGAAGGTGATGCCTCCGCCTGCGGAACGGACTCGGAATCGGAAGCCGCGGTCCCCCCTGCAGCGGATCCTGTGACCACCTTGCCAGGCGGCGATTCAGCGGAATCGCCCGATCCGGGAGAGATCGCAGGGTCCTTCGGGGGAGATGTGTCGGGTGCTGCCCGTCTCGGTAAGGGCGCCTGGGCTGCCTGCTCCTCGAGCCTGCGCTCGAGAGCCTCAACTCGGGCGGCAAGAGCTTCGGGGCTGGCGTCCGCCTCGGGCACGCAGATCGACACAAAGGTCGACTCGAGCTCTATACGGGTGTCGAGCGACTGGGGCATCCGAGAGAGTGCTTGCCCCATCAGGGAGAGAGCGCGTGTCGCGCGGGCCGGCGACCAGAGCCCCGCTTGAGCGGACATCCTCGCCCTGTCCTCGGCACCTGCCTCGACGAGGTCGGTGGCATCTGGTGCCACGCAGCACAGGAACACTCCACGGAGCCACGACGCGAGCTCCCGAGTCAGCACGCGCGGGTCGATTCCCCGCCCGAGAACCGAATCGAGGAGGGAGATGGCGTCCCCGGGGCTCTCTTCGATCATGTGGTCCGTCAGGTTGGCGAGATCGGTGCTGTCGAGACCGCCGAAGAGACGTCGGACGTCGCGGACCGTGATCTGGCCCTCGCAAAGGGCACTTGCCTGCTCGAGCAGGGCCAGCGAATCGCGGACCCCACCGCGCGCCCGCCGGGCCATTGCCTCGAGCGCCTCGGCCTCGGCCTCGATCCCCTCTGCTCCGGCGACCTTGGCGAGATGCCCCGTGAGGTCGGGAACTGTCACAGGCTTGAAGTCGAATCGCTGGCACCGAGAGAGGATCGTCCCGATCATGCGGTCCGGGTCCGTGGTCGCGAGGACGAAGACAACATTGCCAGGGGGCTCCTCGAGGGTCTTGAGGAACGCACTCGCTCCATCCCGGCTGAGCTGATGTACCTCGTCGATGATGAACACGCTGAAGCGCGACGGATCGGTCGCCGCCTGCTGGGCACGTTCCGACAGCGCCCTGATGTCGTCGATCCCCCGGTGTGTCGCAGCGTCGACCTCGAGCGTGTCGAAAGACACGCCCCGGGCGATGTCGATGCAGCTTTCGCACTCGTTGCAGGGTTCGACCGAGGCAGGGTCGTCGTCCCGCACGCGGTTCCGGCAATTGAGCGCCTTGGCCAGTAGGCGCGCGGTGGTCGTCTTCCCCGTCCCCCGCGGGCCGCAGAAGAGGTACGCGTGGCCGAGCAGATCACCCGCGACCGCGTTCTGCAGCGTCCGCGTCACGTGCTCCTGTCCGACCACGTCGGCGAAACGCTGCGGGCGGTACTTTCGATAGAGCGTCTGGTGGGTCACTCGGCCTCCCGCCCGACCGGTCGCCTTGTCGCCTTGTCGGCTGGTCGCCGACTCCAGGCGTGGAAACGACCGTGCACCCGCCCTCGATCCTCGCTCCCCGACCGTCACCGGGGCTCCCACTCAGGCCAGGCGCTCCTGCGGCACACGGTACGACCGCTTAGGGCTGCTTCCTCCCGGATCTGACCCGGTTCGCAGCTTCCCGTTGCGCAGGACCCGACCATCGACGTGTTCACCACGGCGCAGCGTCGGCTCGTTGTGGACCTCAGGCGGGAATTCGGCCCCTCATGAGCGGATTGGGGGTACAGGGAACCGCTAACTCCCCGCCTAGCACGGTCGGAGGCCAGTGTACGTCACGACCAGCCGAGCTCGTCGAGACGGCCGTCGTCGATCCCGAAATGATGTGCGATCTCGTGCAGGACGGTCTCCCGCACCAGCTCGCGGAGATCCACCTCGCTTTCGGCCGCTTCGAAGTGTGCCTGCCTGTAGACGACGATGGTGTCCGGCAGCTCCATGCCGTAGGCGAGCGGACTACGCGCAGTGAGGTCGACGCCGACGTAGAGGCCGAGCAGATCGGGATCCTCTTCGGACCTCTCCTCGATCATGACGACGATGTTGTCCATCAGGGACGCGAGTTCGGGAGGAACCGTGTCGAGGGCGTCCACGACGAGCTCCTCGAACTCGTCGTCTGTCATGCGCGGTCGGATGTCGAGCACATCGAGCGGAGGGAGGGGGATTTGAACCCCCGAGGCGTTTCCGCCAACACGCTTTCCAGGCGTGCGCCATAGGCCAGACTAGGCGACCCCTCCGTAACGGCCCCGAGGCTATGCGCGGGTGCCCGCGAACCGAGTCTCCTCGGGTTCCGTCCGGGCTACCCTGCCCGGACGGCATGGACAACAATGATATGACCCCGGCACGGGTGTGGCCCGCATCGAATTCAGGCCCGGCGTCGGGCGTCGCGGCATTCCCGCCGGAGGTCGTGGACCTGGCCATGGGAGCTGCCCTCGATGCCGCTCGTGCGTGTGCCGAAACCGGCGACGTGCCCGTGGGCGCAACGGTGTTCGGACCGGGAGGCGTGGTAACGGTGGCGGGTAACTCACGCGAGGGGCACGCCGACCCGACAGCCCACGCAGAGATCGCCGCCCTACGCGCGGCAGCGTCACTTGCGGGCGAGTGGAGACTCGAGGAATGCGGGATCGCAGTGACACTCGAGCCCTGTCCCATGTGCGCGGGGGCGCTCGTGAACGCGAGGCTCCGGCTGCTGGTCTACGGCGCTTCGGACCCCAAGGCCGGGGCGGCAGGAAGCCTCTACAACATCTGTCAAGACCCCCGCCTCAACCATCGCCTCGACGTGATCCCGGGTTTCCGGGGGGAGGAGGCGGGCCGCCTTCTCTCGGAGTTCTTCGATCAGCGACGGTGACACGCCGACTCGCTCCGACCCGTCTTGGCGCGCCGATCCGAACCCCAGCAACAAATCCACGCGCCAACCCCCACCCCCACACCTACATGGCGCGCCGATCCGAACCCCAGCAACAAATCCACGCGCCAACCCCCACCGTGGCACCCACATGGCGCGCCGATCCGAACCCCAGCAACAAATCCACGCGCCAACCCCCACCGTGGCACCGGGCGATCCAGCGGGGGGCGCAGTCGATCGGAATGCTTCCGCTGCGAACACGCGGTGCCACTAGGCTCCGCCGACGGAGGAGTCGCATAGTGGACTAGTGCGCGGCACTCGAAATGCCGTGGGCCCGCGAGGGCCCCGAGGGGTCAAATCCCTCCTCCTCCGCCATTTGCCCCACCGGGCGGCATCCCCCGGTCGCGCCGGTGGACCTCATGTGAGATACCGCAACTCCAGTCCACACTCGGCTGCGAAGACGACCGGGTCCCCGGCGACCTCGCTCGGCGCTCGGAATCCCCCCGAGCCACCCGTCTCCCCCGACCCCGCTGTCGCTCCCGACCCCACGACGGCCAGGCGCCGGGCAACCGCGGCGTTGATGACAGCCGTCGAGAGGTAGATGTCCTCGCCCGTGACGATGGTCCGGGCCGTCGCGCCGTCCTTGGAAGTTGCCTCGGCCAGGACCGCGAAGACGGTTCGCTGCCTGTCCTCGAGCGAAGGCCCCTCCGGGGCTCGCCCCACGAGACTCTCGAGCGCGCTGCGCACCGGGGTGAGACCCAGCAGCGCGCTGCCAAGCCGGGCGAACGGGCCGGCGACCCTCGCGGCAGGGCCGGGCAGGACCACCCAGGTGCGGACGGTGGTCGCGCCCGAATGGTTCACGATCTGAATGGCGTCGCCACCCCCGTAGGTGGTCGCGCTCACGGTCCCGGTGGGAGACGGGAAGGCGAAGGAGCTCCGCTCGGTCCCGACCCTCTCGGTCCTCCATCGTCCGTCGACGTAGGCCGGCATGGGCTCTGCCGCCGCAGCCAGGGCCGAGAGGATCGTGCCGCGGGTGGGCGCCATATGCCTGACGAGGAGCACGGTGTCGACACGGTGCACGTCATCGAGGGCGCGGACGGCGAGTGCCGCCGCGAGGTCGTGGGGCACGTAGTCGAACCCGGCGGCAGGCACCACGGCCGCCACTCCGTCCCCGAAACGCTCCGCGAGTTCGAGCATGAAACCCGGTTCCCCGGTCGTGTCGCAGTAGGGCACTCCCGCTTCTTGGCACGCCTCCACGAGCGACACGCCGAACTGGGAGAAGGGCCCGGCAGCGGAGGTGACGGCAGATGCTCCTTCGACCAGACCATCCAGGGAGTCCCGGTGGTCGGGAAGCGCAACCCTGACCTCGATCTCGGCACCGGGCGCCTCAGCGGCGAGGTCGTCGACGAGAGCCCTCAGCTTGGCCTCGTCGCGTCCCGCCACCACGAGGGAATCCTCCGTTCGGGAGAGTTGCCGGGCGATCAGGCGTCCCGTGTAGCCGGTCGCCCCATAGAGAACGATCATTTCGGGCCTCCCGTCTTCGGCTCCGGCAGGTTTCGTCGGTCCACCCCGGTCGCCGACAGCATGCCAGACGCGAGTCGTTCTCGGCCTGTCCGGGGATTTGCGTCCCCGCGTCCTGACGGACCTCCGGGTGGCCTAGCCTTTCTCCTCAATCGCAAGTCGCAGCCCCGACTGCCTTATACGAGAGGTGAACGTGAAGCTTCAAGCCGTAATCATCGGAGGGATCCTTCTGGCCCTCTCGCTGGCCGCCTGTTCCCAGTACAGCGAGGAGACCTTCACAGACGAGTTCGTGGACGGTTTCACCGAAGAGGGCGGCACCGAGGAAGAGGGCCGTTGCGCGGCGGGGAAGCTCTGGAACGAATACGACGAGGAAGAGCTCGAGCAGATCGCCGAGGATCCATCAACCAAGCAGGACGAGTGGCTTCCCCTCGTGATCGAGTGCATCGACGAGGAGAACCCCGATGGCGCCATGGCGAAGATCAAGGAAGAGGCCGTCAGTGAGATCCAGGGTGATGGGATAACCCAGGAGCAGGCCGAATGCATGGTCGACGCAATGTTCGAGGAACTGGGCCTCGAACAGCTCTACAAGCTCGGAGTCGAGGAGGACACTGAGCTCACCCCCGAGCAGGAGCAGGTCATGACGGACATCGCCATCGAATGCGTCGGGGCCGCCTGACCCTCCACCACCCGCGAACCGGGTACATCGGGGTTCTGAGATTGCCCGAGTGCCCGAATTCTGGCTCTCCTGATGATGTTGTGGGTCATGGAGCGGGCTGCTCGGGTTGGTGTTCGTGTGGGAGGTGGAGGGTGATGGGGCCAGCGGAGAGCATGAC
>QWHP01000359.1 GCA_021404985.1 Actinobacteria bacterium ATB1 | reverse complement strand
GGACCGAGGCGCCGAACGAGAACCCGTCACCTGACGTTCCCGAGCCTGCGCTCGATGAGAACGGCAACGTGAATCCTTCCGAGGGCCTGTGAAGCTCTGGTCCGGGGTCCGGCCAGGTTCTCACCAACCTGAGAGGTTGCATCTCCCGTTGCGTCCGTGGAGGTACCAGGTGCTCGTGCCTCGCCTGGAGTGGTCGACGTAGTCGTAGATGCAGTAGGTGGTTCCGGACTCGCTTCTGGCCTGCATCTGCATCACGGTCCCGTCGGAGGCGAGCCCGATGACGTTCGGGGCGGCCGTCGTGCGCCAGCGATCGAAGTCGAGTCCCGGCTCGGCCTTGCGCATTGCGGTTACGGTGTTGCGATACGAGGACGACCGTGCCGGATAGCGATTCCCGTCCGCGAGGATCGCACGAGCGGCATCGAGCCCAGCGAGGAGCTCCGACTGTGCGGCGCGGTCCTGCGCTGCCACGCGGGCGCCCTTGTAAGTGGGGACGGCCGAGGCGAGGAGCACGCCCAGGATGAGGAGGACGACGGCGAGCTCCACCATCGTGAATCCCCTGTCGTCGGTAACACTCATGCCCGCAGGATCGGCTGCCGATGGGGGAACTTGAGTGAGTGGTGCGCCAAGAGGTGTGAAGCGATGTCGAACGATCCCTACGAAGTCGTCGGTGGCGGTACCGGGTACGGCGCCTATCACCGCAGGACGAGACAGCCGCGACCGGCTCGTGACGAAGCCGCTGCAACCGTGGCTTGCGGCGGGCCTGTGCCGGCGGTGCTCGATGGCGGCTACATGGTCGGTGGTGAGGCGCCGCTCGAAGCTGCACCGGTGGCCGAGGGGTTCGTGGGTCCCGAGGAGCGCAAGCGCCGCAAGCTCCTCGTGATCGTCCTCGCCGTGGCCGCTGCGGTGGCGACAGTGGTCTTCGTCGTGGGTCAGTTCGTGTTCAAGCCCGAGTCGCCGTCGCCGACCCCTTCCGAGCCCCTCCCGACCCTTCCGGAGTCGGGGTCCTAGTCCGTCGTGGTCGCCACGGTCGCGGGACGCGACGTGGGGTCGCCGCAACCGGAAAGTCGCAGCGACCCCACATCTTCACGGAAGGCCCCTACTGCCCTCCCTGACGGGAAGGATCGGTGATCGTTCCCGTGCCGGGATCTGTACGGGCGCGTCTTATGCGACCGTGACCTCGCTGTCGAGATAGACGTCCTGGATGGCGTTGAGGAGCTCGATGCCCTCGTCCATGGACTTCTGGAAGGCCTTGCGGCCAGAGATGAGCCCCATGCCGCCTGCTCGCTTGTTCACGACAGCGGTCATGACTGCCTGTTGAAGGTCGTTCTCGCCGGACGGGCCGCCACTGTTGATGAGGCCCGCCCTGCCCATGTAGCAGTTCGCGATCTGGTAGCGGGTCATGTCGATGGGGTTGTCCGTGAACATGGCGTACATCTTCTCCGACGACTGTCCGAAGCCGATGTCGACGTACCCTGGCTTGGCCGTCTCGGGAAGCTTCTGTTTGACGATGTCGGCCTCGAGGGTGACGCCGAGGTGGTTCGCCTGGCCCGTCAGGTCCGTGGCCGCGTGGTAGTCGACCCCGTCCTTCTTGAAACCGGAGTTGCGCAGGTAGCACCAGAGGACCGTGACCAACCCGAGCTCGTGGGCGAGCGAGAAAGCCTCGCTGACCTCCTGGAGCTCACGGCGCGAGACGCCTGATCCCCAGTAGATGGTGGCTCCGATGGCCATCGCGCCCATGTCGAAGGCCTGCTGCACGGAAGCGAACATCGTCTGGTCGTACTCGTTCGGGTACGTGAGGAGCTCGTTGTGGTTGATCTTGAGGATGAATGGGATCTTGTGCGCGTACTTGCGCGCCACCGCACCGAGAACCCCCAGAGTGGAGGCGACGGCGTTGCAGCCCCCCTCGATCGCGAGCCGGATGATGTTCTCGGGGTCGAAGTAGATCGGGTTCGGTGCGAAGGACTTGCCTGCCGAGTGCTCTATGCCTTGGTCGACGGGCAGGATCGACATGTAACCGGTCCCTGCGAGACGGCCTGTGTCGAAGATCTGCTGCATGTTCCGCAGGACTGCCGGCGGCCTGTCGGACTGTGCCATCACTCGGTCGACGAAGTCCGGTCCGGGCAGGTGAAGCATGTCCTGGGGGATCTTCTCGGACTTGTGCTCCAGCAATGGTGTGAACCGATCGCCGAGGAGCTCCCGAACTCTGTCACTCATTGTGTTCCTCGTGAGGTGTGTTCTCGGCCATGCCGACCCGGTGAAGCGACGTGCAGCGGACTGCACGGGTCCGGTTGGCATGTTGCGGCCTAGGGTAGCCCGAGGGGCCGAGGGGTGAAACCCGGCCACGACGAAGCGAGAAGCCAGGGGGGATGTGTGACGACGATCCACTACGAATCCGACGCGGACGTCGACGCTGTTGCAGGTCAGCGTGTCGCCGTCGTCGGCTACGGGAACCAGGGCCGGAGCTGGGCGCTGAATCTGAGGGACTCGGGTTTCGAGGTGGGCGTCCATGCTCGGGCGGATGCAACCCGTGCCGAGGCTGTGGCTGACGGCTTTGCACCGGGCGAGATCGAGGCTGCCGGCGACGCAGATGTGATCTGCATCCTCGTCCCCGACGACGTGATTCCCCTTCTTCCCGTCGAGCCGAGGCGTGACGCCCTCGTCGTCGTGGCATCCGGCTACACGATCGCCTTCGGAGGGTTCGATCCAGCCTGCGACGTCGGCATGATCGCACCCAGGATGGTCGGTCCCGACGTGCGCAGGTGCTACGAGGAGGGCGTCGGCTTCATCTCCGCGATCGGCGTCCACAAGGACCTGACCGGCACGGCTTGGGACAGGACGAAGGCCGTGGCGGCCGCACTCGGGGCACTCCGGCAGGGCGCGATCGAGATGTCCGCCGAGGCAGAAGCCGTTCTGGACCTCGCAACCGAGCAGCTCCTGGCCCCGGCACTGCGTCGCGTCAATCTTGCCTACACACAGGTTCTCGCCGAGGCCGGCATCCCGATGGAGGCGATCCTGTGCGAGCTCTACTTCTCGGGCGAGGTCGAGCGTACGTTCAGGCGGGTGCGCGAGGACGGCTACGTCGCCCAGTTCACGAACCACTCGCCCACGAGCCAGTACGGGCAGTTGAGCCGCATGGAGGCCTTCGACGACTTCGACATCGCCGGGCGAATGCGGGAGCTCCTCGAGGTGGTCCGCTCGGGGAAGTTCGCCGAGGAATGGGAGGCCGAACAGAGACTGAAAGAGATCGAAGTGCCCCTTCGCGATCTGGGTGCCGTAGATCCCTCCCAAGGAGCCCCCCGACCAGACCAACATGAACGGCACCAAAAAGAAGGCCACCGGAGATCGGGTGGTGGCACCCAAGCGGAAGCCTTGCCCGGTGCGCTCGAACCAGGCCCCTGGCGGCGGCGCCTCCAGGCGGACCTCGAGCGCTCGGC
>QWHP01000358.1 GCA_021404985.1 Actinobacteria bacterium ATB1 | reverse complement strand
GGTCACGAACTCGTTGCGACGGGCAGCTACCCCCCAAACCCCCGTACGGTGGCCGGCATGGGCGACCTTCGGCCGTTTCACACCAGCCACCTAGATGTCCAGGAACCTGGCGTCCCCGGCGTTCTGGGAGATCCACTCCTTGCGCGGTTCGACGACGCTCCCCATCAATTTGGATACCACCTCGTCGGCAAGGGCAGCTTCCTCCACTGTGATGCGGACCAGGCGTCGTGTCAGGGGATTCATCGTCGTCTCCCAGAGCTGGTCCGCGTTCATCTCGCCGAGGCCCTTGAACCGGCTCACGACTGGGTTCCCGTTGCGGCTGTCGAGCAACTGGTGCAGCTCGGGTTCGGAACCTGCGTACACACGTTCCTGACCGAACCTCACCTGGTAGAGGGGTGGTTGTGCCACGTAGACGTGGCCCTCGCTCACGACGGGTGTCATGAACCGGAAGAGGAATGTGAGGAGGAGCGTGCGGATGTGGCTGCCGTCGACGTCGGCGTCGCTCAGGAGTATCACCTTCCCGTACCTGAGCTGTTCGAGGTCCACCTCGTGTCCGATGCCGCAGCCCAGTGCCGCAGCGATGGCCGCGACCTCGGCGTTCTCCAGAGCCCGTCCGAGCGACGTCCGCTCGACGTTGAGGAGCTTCCCCCGGAGGGGCAGGATCGCCTGTGTCTCCCTGTCCCGGGCCGACACCGCCGATCCGCCGGCGGAGTCCCCCTCGACGAGGAAGAGCTCCGTACCGGAGCGGTCGCTGCTCTGGCAGTCGACGAGCTTCCCGGGCAGACCTGCGTCGGCCCCGTCGAGGATCCCCTTGCGGCGAGCGAGGTCGCGAGCCTTGCGTGCCGCCCGCCGGGCGTTTCCCGCGTCCTTGCACCTCTTCAGGATCGCTTTCGAGTCGGCCTTGTGCTGCTTCAGCCAGAGGGTGAGCTCGTCGTTCACGACGGAGCGTACGAATCCCTTGACCTCCGTGTTGCCGAGCTTCGCCTTCGTCTGTCCCTCGAACTGGGGATGTGTCAGCTTCACCGAGACGACCGCGGTGAGTCCCTCCCGAACGTCGTCCCCCGAGAAGTTCTCCTCGCTCTCGCGCAGGATGCCCAACTCGCGAGCTGTCTTGTTGAGCGTCCCGGTGAGGGCCATGCGAAACCCCTCCTCATGCGTGCCGCCGTGACGCGTGTTGACGACGTTGACGAAGGAGTGGACCGAATCTGTGTACGTGTCGTTCCATTGGGCGGCAACCTCGACACGCATCGTCTGGTCCCCCTCGTTGCGTTCTCCCGAGAAATGGAGGATGTGGCGGTGCAGAGGAGTCCGCGACGAGTTCAGCGCCTCGACGAAGTCCACGATGCCGTGCCTCGCCTGGTACTGGCGTTCCCAGCCCTCCTCGGACTGGTCGCCGGACGTGTCACCGCCCTTGGAGCGCTCGTCACGAAATACGATCGTGAGGTTGGGGACCAGGTAGGCCGTCTCCTGGAATCGCTTCGCCAGGGTCGCCCGGTCGAAATCGACCTCTTCGAAGATCTCGGCGTCGGGGCGGAAGTGTACGGTCGTGCCAGTCGCCTTCGTCTTGCGGCCCTTGCGTAGTGGGCCCTCGGGAATCCCACCCTTTCCAAATGCCTGCATCCACTCGTAACCGTCGCGCTGGACCTCGATTTCGAGGTGTTCCGACAGCGCGTTGACGACCGAAATGCCGACTCCGTGGAGACCGCCGGAGACGTGGTAGCCGCCGCCGCCGAACTTGCCGCCCGCATGCAGCTTCGTGAGCACGACCTCGACGGTCGACTTGTCCGGATATTGGGGGTGGGGGCCGACCGGGATCCCGCGTCCGTTGTCACTGACCTGCACGGAGCCGTCGTCGTGCAGGACCACTTCGACCTTGGTGGCGAAGCCCGCAAGGGCCTCGTCGACGCAGTTGTCGACGACTTCGTACACGAGATGATGGAGCCCGTCCGTGCCGGTCGAGCCGATGTACATGCCCGGTCTCCGGCGGACAGGCTCGAGGCCCTCGAGGACGCTGATGCTCTCCTCGCTGTAGGTGCCCTTGGGTGTGGTGTCGCTGCTCATCTGCTTCGTCGGAGCCGATGTCCGGGTTGGGGATGACGATCCGCAGCCTATCCGTGGCCATGGCCCGCGTCGGGGCATCTCGCGCTGGAGGGTATCCGTGGGATCGGATCGAACTCCTCTCGGAGGGCACCACTTGTCCGATCAGGATCCAGGCTCACAGAGGGTTGCACGCGTCGACCCTGACGGGAGGACGTCACATGAACTGCCCGCACTGCGGGGGGGTGAACAGCACCGAAGCCACAGCCTGCGAGACATGCGGAGCAGGCCTCGGATACGGCGGGCCCGGCATGGGTCAGCCAGGCACCGGGGAGGCGGAGATGCCGATCCCGCCGACGCCACCGACACCACCCGCGCCCCCCGTCCCGCCCACGATCCAGACGCCGGTCACCGGGCCGGCCGCTCCAGGGGTTTCGGTCCCGATCCAGCCGGTCGTCACGGCTGGTCCCGCTCCAGCAGTGGGTCCCGGGCCAGCAGCGGGTCCCGGGCCAGCCGCGGCTCCTCACCAGATCCCGACGGACCCGGCCCCACCCCAGCTCGCGGCGATGGCTCCGCCGTCTGGCTCGCCGATCCCAGGTCTCGCGCCCCCCGCCGAGACCGTCAGCGTCGCTGCAGGTCCCGCATCACCCGTTGCTGCGGGAGCCCAGCCGTACGGCACGCCTCCCCCACCGTTTCCCGTCACGGACCCGCTCCGTGCTTCCGCGCCGGACCCGGGACAGACGTCCGCTGCCGTCCCGGCACCTGGGGGCCCCGTTTCCACCGCGGGGGTCCATGGTGGACTCCACGCCGGGGCGGGACCTCTGCCTACCGGTCCACGATCGCATGCCGGCCAGGCAGGCCCTGCTCCTTCGTCGGGCGCGCCTGTCACTCCACCCGTCACTCCCCCGCTTGCCTCGTCGGCTCCCGCCGCGGCCACGGGGTCCCCGCCTGCGGCTGCTCCCCTGGCTTCACCCCCGCCTCGCCAGGGGACCTCGGGCGGAGATTCGAGCGGATGGAGCCTTCCCGGCCCTTCCAACGGCACAGGCGGTGCCGGCGGAGCAGGCGCAGTGGCTCCCGCTGCAGGACCTGGACCGGCACTCGTCACCCCTCCCGGCGCAGCGGGCCCCCAGGCACCGCCGGCCCCTGGGACGGGACCGGCGCCTCGAGGCGAAACCAAGGACTGGGGCTCGACTTTCGGGCAGGTCCCCGCGGTCCAGTCGAGCCCTGTGGAAGAGGGCAGGTCACGGAGAATCCTCAAGCTCCTTGTCCCGCTCGCCGTCATCGTCGCCCTCGTCGCCGTCGCCGTGTTCGTCTTCGACGTACCGGGGAAGCTCTTCGGTGACGACTCCGGACAGGCCGAGACGCGGATCGAGGGCACGGAGTTCGCCGTGACACCGCCCGACGGCTGGGAGCCGGCTAGCGAGGA
>QWHP01000357.1 GCA_021404985.1 Actinobacteria bacterium ATB1 | reverse complement strand
GACGGCGGTGAGGAATCGCTGACCCTCCTCGTACTGGCGTGCCTTCATCTCCATCCCGAGCAGGCGGAGAACGAGGCGGGCGATACCTCCCTGCTGGCGTCGCTGCGACAGGACGCGGCTCATGTACGCCTGGCCGGATACGTGCTCGGCCCCGAGGGCGTCCATGACGAAGTTCCCGTGGCCCTCGAGGACAGTCATCATCGCCTGGATCCGTTCGAACGTGGCACGCTGGCGCTCCCCGGCGAAGAGCCCCATGAGACCTTCCTCCCCGACCGGGCTCTCGCCGCGCCGGACTCGCGCGATGATCTCGTTCACACCGTCGAGCACGCGTCGTGGATCCGGGTCGAGTCCACCGATGCTCTCGTCCACCAAGGTGAGGAAGTGCGAACGCAGCCAAGGGACTGCCGTGAACTGGGTCCTGTGCGTCACCTCGTGCAGGGCGATCCAGAGCCGGAAGTCGGACGGCTGGAACCCGAAGCGGTCTTCGAGGCCGGCGATGTTGGGTCCGACGTAGTAGACGACACCGCCGGTCGGCGCTCCCGCCGCCTCCTCCGGAAGGAGAAGGTCGTACTGTCCCAGGACACGTTGGGAGACGAAGCCGAGGAGGAGCCCGAGCTCGAGCCCGAGCACCTTCGCCCCGATCGAGCGTGCCCACTCGGGCATGTCGCGCTGCGTGCGGAACTGCTCGACCTCGGCGATCTTCTCGGCGATCGGTTCGAGCATGTGGCGGAATCCGGCGAGGTTCGCCCGGATCCATCCGGGCCGGTCGATGACCTCGGCGGTCGCAGCACCCGCAGCCGACCTCAAACCGGTGAAGTCCTCCACGAGAGCCTGTGCACGTTCGGTCAGGACGCGGAGGTCACCCGGCATCGTGACAGCGTTCGACGTCTGCGAGAAGCCCGTCGTGCCACACGTACGGACCGCGACACGTTCGGCGAGGTCCCAGTCGATGGCCGCACCGGCCTCGCGCTCCTCGGCGATCCCGGTCAGCGAGGCGGCTGCCGTCACGAGGGCCGCGGGTACCGCAGACGAACCATGCGCCAGACGTAGGCGACGATGCAGACGGCGACCACGACGAGCGTGAGGATCAGCAGGGGTTCGGCGACGAACTGGATGCTCCAGTTCTTCGGGGCGTTCTCGGGGATCTCGGACTCCGGCCGCTGGACCTGGGCAAGGACCGTGCTCACTCGCCCGACGAACAGCCAGGCCACGACCGACAACGAGGCCAGGAGCCGCCCGGCGGATCGCACGAGCCGGATTGGCAGATGTGAGGTGCGCTGCATGGCGCGAGCGTAACACGCGGGGCGGCTCCGGCTCACACCGGAGATCAGAGCAGGCCGTGTGCCTCGGCGACGTCCTGGAGCTGGCCCTTGAGGGCAGCTCGACCGCGGTGGAGCCGGCTCATCACCGTGCCGACGGGGATGTCGAGGATCTCAGCGATCTCCTTGTACTTGAAGCCCTCGATGTCGGCGAGGATGACCGGCAGTCGGTATCTGTCCGGGAGCGAGTCGAGGGCTTCACGGATCGTGTCGTCGGGAAGCCTGTCGATGAACTCGGCCTCGGCCGAGCGGACCTCCCCTTCTACACCCCGGTAGACGTAGGTCTCGTCGATGTCCTCCGCGTCGACCCGCTCCGGCTGCCTCTTCTTCTTGCGATAGGAGTTGATGAACGAGTTCGTGAGGATGCGGTACAGCCATGCCCGCAGGTTCGTCCCGGCCTCGAAGCGCTCGAACCCTCGGTAGGCAGACAGAAGGGTCTCCTGCACGAGGTCTTCGGCATCTGCCGGGTTGCGCGTCATTCTCAACGCAGCCCCGTAGAGGTCGCGCATGTACGGCAACGTTTCGGTCTCGAAGATCGCGCGGTCGGCCACTGGCGTGAGCGTAGCCCCGGGCAGCCCCCGGGCAGCGACCTCCCCGGGGGAGCGGGGCAGCCACTCCCCCGCACAGGGGTGTCCGATTCGTGAGCTTGCGGGCGATTCTCCCACCTGTCCGTGCACCGGGAGGTGGGACCCGGGACCCACGCGGGACCGTTCGACCCTCGTGCTCTTTGAGCACGTCAACGTGTCTTCCACCCCATGTGGCCGACCTCGCCGGTTTGTCGACATCAGGAGGGAACGCAGGCAATCCGCCGGGTGACCGAGCGGGAAGGAGCGTCGGAGAAATGGTTGGGTTGAGGGACGGCTCGGCGAAGGTGGGAACTCGTGGGGACAGCACGGACGGGGCTCGCGATCTCGCACAGTACACGCCCTTGGTGAAACAGATCGCCGTACAGGTCGCGGGCTCGATCCCCAGGCATGTCGAGCTGGGAGAACTGGTCTCGGCCGGCTACGTCGGTCTGGTCGAGGCTGCTCGCCGCTACGACCCGGAGAGAGGGGTGCGCTTCGAGGCCTATGTGGCCGAAAGGATCCGCGGCTCCATCATCGACTTCCTCAGGAGCCTCGACTGGGCACCCCGTTCGGTCAGGACCAACGGCAAGAGGATCGAGGAGGCTCGGTCCCGGCTCACCTGCGAACTCGGGCGGCCCCCTTCGGACGAGGAGCTCTCCGACGCCGTCGGGATCTCGGTCCACGACCTGCGGTCCGTTCTCAACTCGATCTCGACCGCCACTGTCCTCACTCTCGACAAGACCTCAGACGGCGACGACGGAGAAGGGGATTCGGTCGGCGCAGGCGTAACTGACGACTCGATTCCGCTCCCCGAGGAGATCCTCGAGCAGAAGGAGCTCTGCGGATACCTGACAGACGCGGTCAACTGCCTGCCCGAGCAGGCGCGGACGGTGATCGGTCTCTACTACGTCGAGGGTATGCAGATGTCCGAGATCGGGATGATCCTGGGTGTCACCCAGAGCCGGGCGAGCCAGATCCACTCCGCGGCGCTCACACTGTTGCGTGATGCGATCCAGGCGCAGCTCGACCCCGAGTCCGCCCCGGACATGTCCAAGCCGAAGGGCCGCCGGGCGCGGCGCCTGTCACGCTTCCACGCCGCTGTCGCCGAGGCGTCGGATTGGAAGGATCGGCTCGAGGACAGGCATCGCACGATCTCCGTCGACCTCGAGAGCATGATCAGCGAGCTCGAGGACCGGCACCACCAGGATTCGGATGAGTTCCTCGAGGCGCACATGACGGGCAACACGGAGTCGAACCCCGACGCCGCCCGCTGGGCCCTCCTGCTCGACAAGTCCCGGGCGCTCAGGCACAAGAAGGGGCAGCCCAGCACCCTCGCCTCGTAACCGGGGATGCCTTCCCGACAACTTCCCGCTCCCTCCCGGAGTCGCCCGCGCTTGCCCTCGTAGGAATGTGCGGGACAGGCAAGTCGGACGAGGACATCGGGGGGTGTCGCGGCGAATCTCTTAGCAGTTCCTCTGCTGCCTAGGAGTGTGGTGTCGAACATGCCATTTCCGTCTGCGAACCGCCGGCCGTTTGAAGTTGGGGGTTCGCTGCCCTTTGCTGTCGGTGTGAACGTGCTGGTCACGAAC
>QWHP01000006.1 GCA_021404985.1 Actinobacteria bacterium ATB1 | reverse complement strand
AGGCTCCTCCGCAGGCGCGGAGATCGACCCTTCTCGTGGGTGAGGTACCCGGTCGAGCGGGCGGCTCCTCCGCAGGCGCGGAGATCGACCCCTCTTGCTTGTGGTGTCGACGGAGCGGGGTGTGGCTCCTCCGGCGTGAGCCACCGGAGGCACGCAAGGGCAAGGGGAGAGCCCTGAACGCGGCATTCAGGTACGTCCGTGACCGCACCGCGGGACGCTGGGACCCTGCTGACGTCATACTGTGTGTGCTCGACGCGGACGGACGTGTCGAGGAGAACATCCTCACGGAGGTACTGCCCCATTTCGTGGACCTCGACGTCGGAGGGGTCCAGACCGGTGTCCGCATGTTCAATCGGGATGACAACCTCCTCGCCCGGCTCCAGGACGTGGAGTTCGTCGCCTACATCGACATCTTCCAGAGAGGACGGAACCTCGTCGGGACGCCGGGGATGGGAGGCAACGGGCAGTTCACGAGGCTCTCCGCGCTCGAAGCACTCGACGCGGCTGGCGACGGGCCCTGGGGTGACATCCTGACGGAAGATCTCGACCTCGGTGTCCGGCTCCTCACCCGAGGGTGGAGAACGGTGTTCTGCGCCACCACGTGGGTGTCGCAGGAGGCCGTTACCCGCATCCGGAGGCTCGTTCGCCAGAGGACGCGGTGGGCACAGGGAATCCTCCAGACGGGAAGCCGAATCCGCGAGATCCGGAGAAGTCACGCGCTCACGTTCCGCCAGAAGGTGGATCTCACCTATCAGCTCGCCGGACCCGCGCTCATCATGTTCATGTCGTTCTTCGTGGCGTGGTTCCTGCTTCGCCTCGCAGCCTGGACGGTCATGGATCCCGAGAACGTCGTCGAGTGGGCGACGAGCTACTGGGGTTTGCTGCTCGTCGCCTTCTACCTCGTGACCTTCGCAAGCGTCTGGCCGATCGCCTACGCGTTGTGGGTGAACGACCCGGGGACGAGCGCGGCCCGAGCCATCGGGCTTGCCCATCTCTACGCGTTCTACTCGTACCTGTGGTACCTGACCACCTGGAAGGCAGCGTTCCGTTTTCTCGGGGGGCGGAGCGCCTGGTCCAAGACGCTACGGACCTCGGTGCCGCCCGAGGGGGCAACAGCCGGAGGTGCGGGATGATCGTGGCCTCGGACCTCGTCGAGATCGAGGGTTCGTACCTCGCCCGACGTGCGTGGTCGGTGCGCAAGGCCGAGCTCCACTCGTTGTCGCCGGGAGTCGACCCCGCGTGCCTGGCAGGCAAGCGCTTCGTCCCCCGACGACGCGGATACGACCCGCAGCAGGTGACGGCGACCATGCGCGCCCTGGCCGATGCCATGGTGGGGGGCCGGGCGATCGAACCTGCCTGGCTCGAGGAGCTCGAAGTCGTGGCGAAAGGCTGGGACCGTGAGCATGTCTCAGCCGTCTTCGCCCGAGTAGAAGGCGAGTCCGAGGCCCCGAGGTCGCGGGGGAGGGGTTGAAGATGGACCCGACGGCAGGGGCACGGGCGGCTTCCGAGGCATCGGCGACGACGATGGTCGTGGGAACCGATGACGTCGCAGAGGAGTCGGAAGAGGCCGTGTTCGACGAGTTGCGCGGGGATGCCGTGCTTGCAGGGAAGACCCGCGTCGCGGTCGTCGTGGGGACCCGTCCGGAAGCGGTCAAGATGCTGCCGGTGATCCTCGCCCTCAGAGACAGCCGGCTCTTCGACCCTTTCGTCATCACGACCGGGCAGCACCCGCATGCTGTCGAGGAGCTCTTCGTCGGTTTCGGCATCGAGTCGGACCTCGACCTGTCCGTCTTCGAACCGGGCCTGGCGCTCGCGGAGCTCAGTGACCGCATCGTCGGGCATCTCTCCGGGGTGCTGCGCTGCACGCAGGACGACTCGGGTTCGACCCCGCTCGACAGGGTTGCTGCGAGGATCAGAGCTGGCGCGCCCGGCATGGCTATCGGGGATTTCGGTGCGGCGAGCAGGCCCACGCCCGCCACGGACCCCGACTATGCCTCCGTCGTGACGCACGCGCTGGCCGACGAGTTGATCGCCGTGCTCGTCCACGGCGACACCACGTCCTCGATGGGGGCGGCGCTGGCTGCCTTCTACAACCGGCTTCCGGTCGGACATGTCGAGGCGGGGCTGAGGACCGACAACCTGTGGTCGCCCTACCCGGAAGAGCTTAACCGGCGTGTGATAAGCCAGATCGCCTCTCTCCATCTGGCGCCCACGGCCGGCGCACAGGCGAACCTCGTCCTCTCGGGTGTCGACCCTGCACGGATCTCCGTCACGGGTAACACCGGGATCGATGCGTTTCTGCTCGCGACCGGGATTCCGCGGGAGCATGACGCAGACACGGATTGGAGAGTTGACGGGGCGCGCCGCCTCGTCGTCACGGCGCACCGGCGTGAGAACTGGGAGGGGGGCATCTCCTCGATCGCAAGCGCCGTGCGACGTTCCTCCGAAAGGCACGACGACCTCGAGGTGGTCTGGGTCACGCACCCGAATCCGGAGGTCGGCCGGATGGTCCGCGCTGAGCTGGACGGGACGTCGGTGAGGCTCGTCGCGCCGCTGGGCTACTTCGAGTTCAGCCGCCTCCTCGCGTCCGCCGACGCCGTCCTCACGGACTCCGGCGGCATACAGGAGGAAGCGCCTGCGGCCAATGTCCCCGTGCTCGTTGCACGGGACACGACCGAGCGACCCGAGGCAGTCGAGGCAGGATGTGCAGTCCTCGTCGGGACTGACGAGGACCTGATCGTGCGGACGGTCGACGAGATCCTCTGGGACGACCGCCGTCGCCTTGCCATGGCGAAGGCACCCAACCCCTACGGGGACGGAAGAGCGTCGCCACGCGTCGTCGCCGCCATGGAACACGTCGTCTACGGAACCCCGCCCCCAGGCGACTTCGGGTCCGGTTTGGCGAGGCGCGCGGTCCTTCGCCACGCGGGATACAGTCTGGCTTGACCGCTCGCAGCACGAGATCAGTCAGGGTGCCTGTGGTGGGAGCACGTGAGATGTCCATCTGCAGATCACGGCTGTCGGACGCAGAAGCCGTCTGCCGGATCTACGGCAGAGAGGTCCTGACGTCGACGGCGACCTTCGACACGGAGTCCCGCACCCTCGCGGAGCAGGAGGCCTCGATGCGCCTCCGTGGCGAGAGGCACCCCCTGCTCGTAGCAGTCGCGAGAGACGAGATGCTCGGCTACGGTTCCATCTCGGCCTACTCCGCGAAGCCGGGGTACGCGCACACTGTCGAGGACTCCGTGTATGCCGCGGAGGACCATCGGGGGTACGGCGTGGGGGACGGCTCCTGGGCGAACTCGTCGCAGAGGCCAAGCGTGCGGGACATCACTGCGTCATCGCCCGCATCGTTGCTGACCACGAACGATCGATCCGCCTTCACGAACGGCAGGGATTCGTGCGAGTCGGCGTGGAACGCGAGGTGGGCCGCAAGTTCGGACGGTGGCTCGACGTGCTCGTGATGCAACGAGTGGTCTGAACCCCGCCGTCACCGTCTCGGGTAGCGGAGGATCGGCTCCGAAGCCCCTTCGCTCGTCGTCACGTAGGCGTCTCCTCGGGGTGTGAGCGCGATGGCCTCCCCCTGGGACTCGAGACGGGAGGGCAGGCCGCAGGGGTCGGAGTTGAACGCGGTATCGAGCTCTTTGTCGGGGTCACGCGTCCACCAGAGGACACTGGTGTAGGTACGGAGGACGACACCCGTCCCGTCTGCCGTGACGTCTCCTCCGGTCACGAGCGCGTCCAGTGAGTGAGCCGCGACGTCGAGTGCCCCGACCCTCTCGAGTTCGGCTGTCTCCCGTGCCGTCGGGTCGCGCCAGTGGAAGACTGCCGGGGGCTCGCCCTCGTCCTTCGTGACGACGAACAGATCACCGGAAAGGGGATCGAGAAGAAGGGTCTCGGCGTTGTGTGGGCCGTCCGGATACGTCGCCTCGAGCGTGTCAAACGCATCCGGAGAGGTTGCGCCGGCGGGGTCCGCGGGTTCGACGAAGCGGTAGACCCTGATCTCGTCGCGGGACCGCGTGTTGTCCCCGATGTCGCCGAGGTGGATGTGCGGCTCTCCTCCGGGCTCGCGTGGGCCGACCGCGATGTCCTCGGCATCCCAGGGCTCGACACCGGGGAGCTCGATCTTCCCCACCGCCACCCCTCCGAGGTCGAGCGCGTACACGGTCGCCGTGTCGCCGGAGTCGTTGTTCGCCCACAGGAGGTCGGGGGTGACCGAGCTCGCGGCAAGTCCGCTCACCTCTGCGCGGCCTTCCGGAAGCCTGCCGGTCTCCACACCGTTGTCGAACACCGGGCATTCACCCGGTGTTGAGTCCCAATTGTCCTGCGCGCCCTGGCTGCCGTCCTGTGACACGGAGGGTAGGGGCCCCCGGGCGGCCGTCGAGGCAGGTTCGGTTCCCTCCGACGCGCACGCGCATGCGAGTACGCAGAGGACGAGTGCGAGGAGACGTCTCACGACGGTCTCAGTCGAAGCGTTCGCCGCCGTTCACGTCCAGGCTCTGGCCGGTGATCGGCCTCGCGAGCTCGGACAGGAAGAAGAGGACGGCCCCGGCGCATTCCTCGTCGGGCGGGATGTAACCGAGGGGAATCCGTGAGGTGATCTCGTCCCTGACCTCCTGGGCCGTGATGCTCTTCTGGTAGGCGATCATCTCACAGTAGATCTGGACTCCCGGCCCCCACATCCAGCCTGGCAGGACCGAGTTGATCCGGATCCCGTCCGGCCCGAGCTCCTTCGCCATCGTGCGTACGGCAGCCAGGAGAGCCCCCTTGCTCGCCGCGTAGTCGGACTGCTCGGGCATCCCGGTCTTGGTTGCCATGGTGTTGACGAACACGATGGATCCCTGAGTCCCGTCCCGTTGCATCTGACACACGACGGCCCGGGTGAGGGAGAGCGTTCCGAACACGTTGACGTCGAAGACTTCGCGCCACTGGTCGAAGTCGGCGTCCGCAAACGTGCGAAAACGCGGTGGCGAGAAAGCGTTGTTCACCAGGCCATGGATCTCCCCCATGCGATCCCGTGCCAGTGAGACGAGATCGTCGCAGGCGGTGGGATCCGTGATGTCAGTTCGAACCGCCAGGGCCTCTCCCCCGGCCTGGGTTATCTGGTCGGACACCTCGTCGAGGTAGGAGTCGTTGCGCGCCGCCAGAACGACACGGGCCCCCTCGCGGGCGGCCCCGACCGCGATCGACTGTCCCAGACCGGGGCCGACACCGGAAACGATGACCGTACGGTCTTCCAACAAGGGCATGATTCTTGTCTCCTGGTGCGTGCTCGAACGCAAGAGCGTAGCTGGACCGGGCCGGGAACTGCCCGGGCGCATGCCGGTACGCTCACCTCACGGACGGGATTCAATCGACGACACCGTGATCAACATCTCAGGCCTCCGCAAGACATACCCGGGCCATGTGCTCTTCGACGACGCAGATCTCGTCGTCGGCCGCGGTGAGCGGGTGGGCATCGTGGGACGAAACGGGACGGGCAAGTCGACCCTGCTGCGCATCGTGGCAGGGGACGAGACAGCCGACGGCGGGTCGGTCGTGCTGCCCAAGCGCTACACGGTGGGTCACGTCGCACAGCACCTCCGCTTCGAGGGTGGGTCTGTGCTGGAAGAAGCAGAGTCCGCCCTGCGTCCCAACGCAGACGGCTGGGTAGAGACCCACCGCGCCGAAGCGGTCCTCTCCGGGCTCGGCTTCGACGACGACTTGTGCGCTCGTCATCCTGACGTTCTGTCGGGCGGATTCCGGATGCGTCTCGCTCTTGCCCGCGTCCTCCTCGCCGAGCCCGATCTCCTCCTCCTCGACGAGCCCACGAACCACCTCGACGTCGTCTCCGTTCGCTGGCTCGAGCGATTCCTGCGCGGATGGCGCGGTGAGGTCCTCCTCGTGACCCACGACCGTGCCTTCATGGACGCCGTCTGTACCCACACGGCGGCGTTGACCGGGGCGCGCTTCAGGAAGGTCTCGGGTGGCACGGCGAAGCTCTACTCCCAGCTCGCACAGGAAGCCGAGACGGAGTCACGCATGAGCGCGAACGCCGAGAGACGCCGGCGCGAGATACTCGACTTCGCCGCCCGGTTTCGCGCCAAGGCCACGAAGGCGAGGGCTGTGCAGTCCAGGCTGAAGCGACTTGAAGAGGTGACTGTCCGGGATGCCGACCGTGAGGGGACAGCCGGAATTCGGTTCACGTCGGCTCCATTCCCGGGGAAGACGCTCCTCGAGATGAGGTCCATCTCGTTCGCCTGGGAGAGGGAATCTCCGATCCTGCAGGACCTGTCCCTCACGATCGGGCCCGGAGACAGGGTCGGTGTTGCAGGGCCCAACGGCAGCGGGAAGACCACGTTCCTGCGCCTCGTCGCGGGCGATCTCGATCCGGATTCAGGTCACGTGAAGCGCAGCCCAAATCTGGAGACCGGCTGGTTCGGCCAATCTGCCCACACGATCCTGGACGAGTCGAGAACTGTCGAGGAGGAGATCCTCGACTCTCTCGAAGCGGCGAATCGGACTCGTGCTCGCGGTCTCGCGGGCCGGATGCTGTTCAGGGACGAAGACGCCGAGAAACGTATCGGCGTTCTCTCGGGTGGGGAGCGAAGCCGAGTTCTCCTGACGAAGGTAATGGCCGCACCTGTGAATCTACTCCTCCTCGACGAACCTACCCATCACCTCGACATCGAAACCGTGGAGGCTCTCAGTGAGGCCCTCGACGCGTTCCGGGGGGCTGTGGTGCTCGTCACCCACGACGAGGAGTTGCTCGAACGTCATGCCGAGCGGCTCCTCGTATTCGACGACGGGACCGTGACGTGCCATGAAGCCGGCTACGCGGATTTCCTCGAGCGCGTGGGGTGGTCGGCGGAGCGGGACACCTCGGCTGAGAGCCGGGAGCTCGAAGAGGATGCGTTGACTCGCGGGAGTGGGGACCGGGTCAGTCGCAAGGCCCGACGGCAGGAGGTCGCGCGGAGAAATGCGACCCTGAGGCCCCTCCAGTCCGAGGTTTCCGGACTCGAGAGGGCGATAACATCGGTCGAGACCGAGGTGGCGAAGCTCGAGAGCGCGATCGCGCTCGCAGCGTCCTCGGGCAATGGTGTTGAGGTGACGCGGCTTGCCCACGACTTGCACGAACTCCACGGCAGGCGTGAGAGTCTCTACGAGGAGCTCGCGGAGGCCAGTGAACGCTTGGAAGGACTCTTGACCGAGCTCGATGCCGTCGAGGCGCTATGAAGAGCGCTATGAAGGTTGCGTCATGACGATCGTCTCCGCGTCCCAGCTGGCCCAGACCGCTCTCGCCGCACTCACGGCGTGGGACGCTCCCGATCGAGTTCAACTGGCTGCTCCGCTGCTTGACGAGCTGGCCGCAAGACCCGAGCAGACCGTCACGTACCTCCAGTCCGTCCTGAGATGGGCTGGGGACCAACACCAGCACGACGAGGACGACCAGTGCATGTATGTGGACCCCCACGAGATGCACGACGAGGTGCTGTCGGCGGCAGAGAAGGACGCAGAACTTCTCTCCGACCTGCTCTACGCGATCGAGGGACCGCTCCCGGGCGAGGCCGACGCGGTCCGGCGCAGGCGTCTCGGTGAGGCGGGCACAGGGATCGTGAGAGACGTCCTCCGTCTCGTCTACACCGAGGAGACGTGCGCCCTCGAACCGCACCTGCCCCAGCATCGCGGGCTTGCGTCGCGCGGGTGGGTTGGTGCGGTCCTCCATGCCGCCCACGCCGGCATCGAGGTGGCGGCGCAGAACGTGGGAGAAGACCCTTCCCATCTCCTGACCGTCCTCGGCCTCCACACCGCACAGATGGCCGGTGAGATCGACAGGATGGCGCGGAGACAGAGGACCCTGGTCTGCCAGTCGACGCCCACCGACGCTCTGCTCCGCGCGGTCGCATCGTTGTGCCGTGAGGTCGAAGGAGAGATGCGTGCGGTGGACACGATCCCGAATCGCCTGCGGTCCAGGGCCGCCGAGCTCACGTCCGGACGTGCGATCCAGGCGGTCATGGCTGCACTCCATCTGCTCGTGTCGATCCTCTCCGAGGAGGCCGCGATGCGCGGGCTGACCCTGGGCGAGGTCGTGGACGACCTCACGGGTGAGCTGGAGGAGAGGTGCGACACCTGGCGGAGCGGGGCGCTCTCGTTCCTCGAGGTGTTCGCCGGTCTCCACGAAGCCGACACGTTCGACACGACCGCCGAATGCGCAGTGGCGACGATTGCCGACGACGATCCAGCGGACGTGCTACTCGTCCTCTGCAGCGCATGCGCGGTCCTCCTGGGTGGACCGGTCGATCTCGGTGACAGCTATTACGAGGACGTCATCGACCATGCCGGCGTGCACAGGGCACTGCTGAGCTCGCGCCTCCAGCTCGTCGATCCCCACACCTGCGACACCCTCCACGCCGTCGAAGTCGCCGTCGCGACGGGTTGCCTCCCCGACAGCGCCCTCACCGAGGACATGCGCGACGTCTGGTTCGACGCGATCCTCGTCTACTCGCATGTTGCCCGGCTGGCGCTCGAGGACAGCTCGAGTCCTCCGCCTGCGAGCCTCTCCAGGCTCGCAGAGAGGACGGCACCCGCATGGTTTGCCGTGTATGCGGACGAGCGGCACCTGCGCGAGGCCTATGGTGCGGCCCTCGACCTCTTCGAGACGTTCGTGTCCGGCCAACCGACCGAGTTCGTGGATGCCGTAACCGACATGGTCGAGATGGACCCGTTCGAGAGCCTGAGGCTCCTGCGTGACGTCGCTGTGCTGCTTCTGGTTCCGCGGGCGGCAGAGGCCAGGCAATCCTCGCCGCTCGAGCTCCTCGGCGAGTACTTCAACACGGTGCTCGAGAAGGCAGCGCAACCACAGCTCACCGTGGACCTCTGACAGCCCGAGCGAGGAGGAACAAGTGCCGTCCAGCGAATCCACAACCGGGATGCCGGCAGCCTGGGCCCTGGGATCGGCAACGATGTCCGGATCGGGGGGGACCGAGAAGGTGCTCGACACCTGGTATCCGGTCGTGCATCTCGACGAGGCAGGCGATGCTGTCACGGCCCTCTCCGGGATCCTCGACTGGCCGGCGATGTCGGGCACCATGCGTCTGGGCCCCGAGCACGTCGCGGCAGCAGCGGATGCCCTCGCACCCATCACCAGACCCGGGGATGCCGACGACGTGGCTGCGCTCGAGAACCTTGCCGCCGCCGCCGAGTTCCCCCTGCACGGGGACAGGTGCCGGGTGACTGTCCTGACCTGCATTCAGGATCTGGCCGATCCACCCGTCGACGTACACGACGCCTACCTCCGGCTGCACCTCCTCTCGAACCGTCGGATCGAGCCACATGGCTGCAACCTCGACGGCATCTTCGGGATCCTCAACAACGTGGTCTGGACGGACCGAGGTCCGTTCGACCCGGCTTCGTTCGACACGGACCGGCTCGTGCTCGGCGCGCGCGGCATCGACGTGCGCGTGACCTCCGTCGACAAGTTCCCCCGGATGACCGACTATGTCGTCCCCAGCGGAGTCCGAATCGGTGACGCCGATCGTGTGCGTCTCGGCGCGCATCTGGCGGAGGGTACGACTGTCATGCACGAGGGCTTCGTGAACTTCAACGCGGGGACGCTGGGCAAGTCGATGGTCGAGGGCCGTATCAGTGCCGGCGTGGTGGTCGGGGACGGGACCGACCTCGGCGGGTCCGCCTCCATAATGGGCACGCTGTCCGGGGGCGGAAGGACCGTGATCAGTGTGGGTGAGGGCTGTCTCCTCGGTGCCAACTCCGGTCTCGGCATCTCGCTCGGGGACAACTGCATCGTCGAGGCCGGTCTGTACGTGACGGCGGGAACGAAGGTCCTGCTGCCCGACGGCACCGTGGCGAAGGCAAGGGATCTGAACGGGCGGTCAGACATGCTCTTGCGCCGCAACAGTACGACGGGAGCCGTCGAGGTCGTCGCTCGTGGCGAGGCTGCAGAGGCGACCTGGGGCGGCCTGCGCAACGAGTTGCACGACAACGCGTGAAGTCGATCAGGGGAAGCGAGCTGCGATCCACTCGGACACGAGATGCATGGTCTCGGGCCGGTGCCCCTCGAGGTAGTGAGGTGCGCCCTTGACCTCGTGGTACGTCATGTCGTCGCTGCCCGAGGCGTCCCTGAGGGCTCGGGCCTGTGAGAGGCGGATCTCCGTGTCGGCGGTGGCGTGAAGGACGAGGGACGGGACTCGGACGTCAGGCAGGGTATCGGCGAGTCTTGCCCGGGAGGAGATACTCGACCAAGTCGAGAGCCATCCTCGGGGCGTCATCGTCCGCGCCAGCCCGCCCATCCCGTAGTTCGCATCGAAGGGGTCGGGGAATGCGAAGAGCGATCCCAGTGGCCTGTCGTCGGGTTCGATCTCGGGGTCCAGATAGGCAGGGTCGGCAAGAGTCCTGTAGATCGTCAGGTAGGGCGTGTGGACGGCTCTCCGCCTCATGTGACGCCAGACCTCTGTTCCGCGATCGAGCTTCCGGGCAGCTTCACGGTTTCGTTGCTGGACGGCGAGGGCTTCGTGTGCCACGGCATCGATACGTGCCACGCGTGCGCGCTGCGCCGCCCGATAGGTCTCGAGCCAGGCGGGATCGTAGCTCGACGGTTCGGGCCACGGGCGCCAGCCGTTGGCCGGGTTGTACATGTCGAGCGCTTCGACGACTGACAGCGGATCGGACTCGTCGGCGACTGCAGGGTCGATCACGTTTTCCATGAATACGCCTTCTCCCGGGTGGGCAGCGACGCCGACCCACCCGTCCCCGCAGCCGTGCTCGACGTGCGCGAGTGCCGTGAGCGAACCTCCTCCGCTGTTACCGAAGAGGACCACGGCCTCGTAGCCGAGATGCCGGAGGTGTGCTGCCGCAGCCGCCACGTCGAGAGCGCACTTCTCGTGCAGGCAGTCGGTGTCGTTGTTGAGATAGCGCGTGGCGATCCCGAGGACGGGGAACCCGGCGGAAGCGAGGAGGGGGCAGGCGTAGTGGACTGTGAAGTCACCGCGGGGGTGTGCGAGGAGGACGGCGCTTCTGCGAGATGCGCCCGATCCCGGGGTCCAGAGGATTCCTCGGACGAGGCCGCCGTCCTCCACGACGATACGGACTTCCTCTCGCCTGGGCGCGACTGCAGGTGCGTCCTCGGCCAATGGCCAGAAGCCCATTCCGAACGGACGGGAGGTGTGAAGGAGATCGGCGTTCAACGACCGCTCGCCTCCACTTCCCTCGACTCGCGCACGGCAGCTCCGTAGATGCCCTTGGCCATGAGCGAAGTTGCGTCCTCCTGGCAGGCTGTGAACACCTCGGCCCGGATGCGGTTCACTTTGCGATCGTCCGGGGCCGCCCTGAAGGCGAACTCGGCCAGATGGGCGGCTATCCGGCGGTCGCCGGCGGGGAGGAGTGCGGCAGCGCGCTCTGCCAGGGCCTGCGGCCCTCCGGCGAGGGAGGCGATCTCGCGGGCGAGATCGGGGTCGCGGGCCGGCTTGAGGTGAGCCGGGTTCCCGTCGTGCCAGCCCCCGTAAAAGCGCCACACGTTCCTCACGATGAACTCCGGCTCGTCGTAGATCGGTGTCAGGTAGGGCTTGTCCAGGAGGTCGGCCGGGATCTCGACCGTGTGGATCACGTCGTTCAGGGAGCATCCCTGGTTCATGAGCTCGACCGTCTGGTCGTGGAGGCTCTCGAGGAGCGCTGCAGTGTCGACGAGCGCCGTCCGGATGCGGTCGGCGCCGCGTATCGGTAGGCCGTGGCTGGGCACGAAGAGCTCGGCATCCTTGGCTGCCATGTCCCGAAGGGCAACCGCCCAGTCCTTGGCGTAGCGCTGCACTTTCTGCGGGTTGCCGGCGTTGGGGACGCACCAGATGAAGAGGTCTCCCGGGTAGAGCACCTTTTGCTCGGGGAGGAACACCCACGTGTGGTCGTCGGTCTCCCCCCTTGCGTGGTGGAGTTCAATGAGACTGCCGCCGGCTTCCACGACGAGGTCGCTCCTGTAGGTCTCGTCCGGGGTCCGGTACTCGGTGGGCCAGGTCAGCCCGGGGATGGAGAACTGGCGTTGGTTGATGATGCCGTTCCAACCGGCAGTCAGGGCATAGCGTTCGAATCGCGGCAGGATCGCCTCGTGCGCCACGACTCGGGCGCGGGGCCGCCCTGCGGCGTCGGCTTCGGCATCCCAGGGGCCCATGCCCATGGCGTGGTCGACGTGCCCGTGCGTGAAGACGGCGACCTCGAGGGGAGCGTCCGACCAGTTCTTCACGAGACCGTGGTTGGCCGGAGCCTGGAAGATGTTGCCGGTGTCGACGAGGGTGAGGGTGTTTCCCGTGCGGACCGGCATCACGTTCCCGAACGCGAGGACCACCGCCAACCCGTCGCCTATCTCGTGGAGCTCGTGCGGTTGGTTGAGGAGCAACCCCGTCATGGGGAGGTTGCTCTTCCCGTCGAGGATCTCGTCAGAGAGATCGAGGATGTCCTGTGTCACGTTCCCCCCTGCATGCTGAAGGCCTATTGAGCTATGGCACCGCCATCGATCGTGATTGCAGCGCCGACCACGAAGGATGCCGCGTCGGAGCAGACCCAGCGAACCGCGTCGGCGATCTCCTCGGGGGTGCCGAGTCGCCCGATCGGGTGACCCGAGACCATGAGCTGCTCCATGAGCTCGTTCCCGCTGAGGAATCCTTCGAGCATCGGTGTGCGCGTGGCGCCGGGGCAGATGCAGTTCACGCGAACTCCCCGCGGGGCGAGCTCGAGAGCGACGGACTTCGTCAGCCCCACGACCCCGTGCTTTGAAGCGGTGTAGGCGGGCAGGAGGTTCGCCCCGACGAGCCCGGCTCCCGAGGCGATGTTCACGATGGAGCCGCGTCCGGCCTCGAGCATGTGCGGGACCTCGGCACGCATGCAGAGGAACACTGAGGTCAGGTTCACCTCGATGAGCCTGCGCCAATCCTCGGGGGTGGTGCCCAGGATGCCGAGTGGGGGACTGGTCATCCCCGCGCAGTTCACGGCGATGTCCAGCGACCCGAACTCGGTGACGGCGGCGTCGACCATGGTGTCCACGGCGGAGACGTCCGTGACGTCCGCTTCAACCGCCAAGGCGCGCCCCCCATCGCCGCAAATCAGCTCCACCGTCTCGACGGTCGCGGGAAGATCGGAGTCTGCGGCCACCACACGCGCGCCTGCCCGCGCGAGCTCCAGGGAGGTCGCACGGCCGATCCCGGATCCCGCGCCCGTGACCAGCGCGACCCGCGTGTCCAGGGAGAAACGATCCACAGCCGGGCAGCCTACCGGGACCCGCACCGTCCACACAGGCGGGGCGTCAGGACACGACGATGTGCTCGAGCGTGAGCTCGGGATGTTCATCCAACGTCTTGTTCAGGACGTAGGACGAATCGAAGAGGGCGAGTAGGTTCCCGTCCGGCCGCTCGAGGACATCCACGTAGCGAACGTCGCGCAGGGTCCCCGCACTCTCGGGATCGGTACGCCGCGCGATCGTGTAGCGCGAGGGTTCGAGGAGTACGGGAGCGCCGAACTCGCCCTCGAGCCGTTCGCGTGCGACATCGAACTGCAAGGCTCCGACGGCGGCCAGCACCGGCTCGCGGTCCCCTCTCTCGGGGTGACGGAGGACCTGGACGACACCCTCGCGGTCGAGTTGCTCGAGACCCCTTGCGAACTGCTTGCGTTTGGACGTGTCGCTGTTGTGCGCAGTCATGAAGAGCTCGGGGGCGAACGTCGGAATCGGGGGGAAGCGAACGTGCTCGCCCCGGTAGAGCGTGTCTCCCACGCGGACGTCACCCGCGTTGACGAGTCCGATCACGTCCCCGGGCCAGGCCTGCTGCAGCGACTCGCGTTCCTGCCCGAACATGCTCTGTGCGTACTTGGTGGATATGGTGCGTCCGCTCGGCTCGTGCACGACGGGCATGCCCCGCTCGAAGCGGCCGGAGCAGACGCGCACGAAGGCGACGTGGTCCCGGTGCTGGCGGTCCATGTTCGCCTGGATCTTGAAGACGAACCCGGAGAAGTCGTCGTCGAGGGCGCGCGTGCCGCCGGCGACATCCGTGCGCGCCGCCGGTGGCGGGGCGAGCTCCAGGATCGCGTCCAGCAGATGCCTGATCCCGAAGTTCCACAGGGCGGACCCGAAGAAGACGGGCGTCGTCTCCTGGGCCTCGAACAGCTCAGAGTCGTGGTCGGATCCGACCGCACGGAGCAGATCGAGCTCCTCGTGCGCACGGTCCCCGGCCGTCCCGAGCTCGGCGAGGTGGGAGATGCCGAGGCGTTCCTCACCTGCCTCGGCTGCGCCGTGTTCGCGGCGGCGGAACACCACGAGCTCGTCGCTGCGGCGGTCCACCACACCGGCGAACTCGGCGCCGTCGCCGACCGGCCAGGTGACCGGTGTCGGATGGACCCCGATCTTGGCCTCTATGTCGTCGAGGATAGCGAGGGGTCCCGGTCCCGGCCTGTCGCACTTGTTGACGAACGTGAGGAGAGGGATGCCGCGTGTGCGGCTGACCTCGAAGAGCTTCAACGTCTGCTCCTCTACGCCTCGCGCTGCGTCGATGACCATCACGGCGGCGTCTGTGGCGGAGAGCACCCTGTAGGTGTCCTCCGAGAAGTCGCGGTGCCCCGGCGTGTCGAGCAGGTTCACGGTGACGCCGTCGTACTCGAAGCGCATGACCGTCGAGGCGACCGAGATGCCGCGCCTCTGTTCGATCGCCTGCCAGTCCGACGTGGTCGAACGAGCCTGCCGTCGGTCGCGGACCGATCCGGCGATGTCCACGGCCCCCGCGTAGAGGAGCATCTTCTCGGTGAGGGTGGTCTTCCCCGCGTCGGGGTGGGAGATGATCGCAAACGTGCGTCGGCGCGCTGCTTCCTGGAGTGTCTGGGTGGTGTCGCTCGGGGGCATTCGTCTCTGCTCGCGGGAGTTGTGAAGAGAGGTTACGCGAAGTTGGGCAGCCGGCATCCGGCGGCATGCCCACTCCCTCGGCTGCCGGAACTCGGCTCAAGTGGAAACGGTGCGACCCCTCGGGGGCGAGGACGTGGCACAAGGCAAAGGTCCCAACCCCCAGGAGATCTAGGGTCGGAGCGTGAACGCGATCGAGACACGCGACCTTGTGCGCGACTTCGGGACCTTTCGGGCAGTCGACAACGTCGATCTCGCGGTCGGCGAAGGCGAGATCTACGGGTTTCTCGGACCGAACGGGGCCGGGAAATCCACGACCATGCGTATGCTGTGCACGCTTCTCCTGCCGACCCAGGGGTCGATGGCCGTTGCCGGCCTCGACGTGGTGGAGCGACCTGAACAGGTCCGCCTCCGCATCGGTGTCGCACTCCAGGAGGCGGCGCTCGACCCCAAGCAGACCGGCCGCGAACTCCTTACCCTCCAGGGGCGTCTCTTCGGCCTCGGGCGTCAGGAGACCGCCGACAGGGTCCGGGAGCTCGAGGCCCTCACAGGTCTGGGGGACGCGATGGACCGGCGGATCGAGACCTACTCCGGTGGCATGAAGCGGCGCTTGGATCTGGCAGCGGGTCTCGTGCACGGCCCGGACGTACTCTTCCTCGACGAGCCGACGACCGGGCTCGACCCGGAGAGCCGCAGCCGTGTCTGGGAGGAGGTGCGGGGTCTGCGGGAAACGGGGGTGACGGTCTTCCTCACGACCCAGTACCTCGAGGAGGCAGACGAGCTCGCCGACAGGATCGGCATCATCTCCCACGGCCGCCTCGTCGCCGAGGGGACACCGGCGGAGCTCAAGCGGTCCTTGGGGGCCGATGTCGTGGTCGTTCGTGTCGACTGCAGCGAGGCCCGTGCACAGGAAGGCACGGCCGCGCTCGAGAACCTCGACGTGGTCGATGCGGCCGAGTGCCACGGGAACGAGATCGCGTTGAGCGTGCACGACGGGGCCTCTGCCGTGAGCCCCGTTGCGGTCGCGCTCGCAGATCTCGACGTCCGGGTGGCGGAGATGACGTTGCGGACACCCACGCTCGACGACGTCTTCCTCCACCTGACGGGGAGCCACCTTGCTGCAGACGAAACCGGGATACCAGAGGGGGTCACGAAGTGACGGAGGCTGCCGTTGCCAATGTGAGCTCGCGGGGCCGCCCGAGGTTCTGGCGGGACACGTCGTTTGTCGCGCAGCGAGCGCTGCGCGACGCGTGGAGAGATCCTGAAGGGGTCATCCCCGCGCTCGTCATCGGGAGCTTCTTCTTCCTGGTGAACGTCGGGCAGTTCGGCGCCATCGCCGAGGGGGTCAACATCAAGGCATTCCAGCTCCCCGTCGCTGTCCTCTTCGCGATCACGGGGCTCTCGAGGGCACAGTCCCTGGTCCTCGACATCCGAGACGGCTATTTCGACCGTCTCCTGGTCACACCCATCCACAGGGGCGCGCTGCTGATCGGCCTGATGACTGCCGACATGGTGATCGCCGTGGTGCTCGGCTGTCTCATCCTCGTGATCGCCCTGGTCGCAGGCTCGGGCTTCGCAGCCGGAATCGTGGGCCTCCTGGTCTTCATTGCCTACGCAGCGTTGTGGGCAATCGCCTACAACGGCTTCCCCTATGCGATCGCGTTGAGGACCGGGAACCCCGCGGCGGTCAACAGCAGCTTTCTCCTCTTCTTCCCGTTCTTGTTCCTCACGACGGTGTACGTGCCGAAGGAGGCGCTGACGGGATGGATGAAGACGGTCGTCACGTGGAATCCCGTGACGTACCTGCTCGAGGGCATGCGATCGCTGGTGGTCGTCGGCTGGGATGCGGACGCTCTCCTATGGGGGCTGCTCGCCATACTCGGCGTTGCAATCCTGAGCCAGTCCCTCGCCTTCGCTGCGCTGCGCGGACGTGTCTCGCGGGGCTGAGACCCCCGTCATCCGGTTGGGTCCTACAATCGCCGCTGGATCGAGACCAGGGGGAGTTCCACTTGTCGCGACTCACACGGGCGCAGAAGCAGGACCGCGCGCGGGCGTCCCTGATCGAGGCTGCCGAGACCCTGTTCCTCACGAGGGGGTACCGGTCGACTTCGGTCGAGGAGACAGCGGACGCAGCGGGGTACACCAAGGGTGCCGTGTACTCGAACTTCGAGAGCAAGGTCGGGATCCTCGAGGCCGTCCTGAAAGGCCACAGGACACGCACGCTGGCCCAGATCAGCGAGTTCCTCTCGGGCAGCGAATGCTTGGAGGACCAGATCGCAGCGGCCGACGCCCGGTTCAACAAGGACCCGTCACGGGCGCGTCGGTGGGCCCTCCTCGAGTTCGAGCTGGTCCTCGTCGCAGCCGAGGACGACGACATGAAGCGTGCGGTCGAGGAACGCAACCTGCTCTTCAGGGGCCAGCTCGGCCGGGTCGTCGTCGAAGAAGCGCAGCGCACCGGCCTGCCGGACGTGCCCCTGTCGCCTGGGGACCTCGCCGAGGCGATCGTCGCCGTGGCCGATGGGCTTCGCCTCCGTCTCCTCCTGCGTCCCGAAGGCACGCCGCGAGGCTTCTTCGCCTCGTGCTCACACTCCTCCTGGAGTTCCTCCTGGGTGTCGGAGGCGCGGTGGGCGACGGTGCCCGCGACGGAGAGGAACGCGTCGACGTCTTCCTCGACCAGTCCTGACGTTCGTCTCTCAGGATGTCATCGCGAGGAAGTTGCCGAGGATGACGTCCCCGAGCTCCGTGCCGACCGACTCAGGGTGGAACTGCAGACCCACTGTGGGCACATCGCTGCCTGCGATCGCCATCACGGTGCCGTCCTCCGTGCGAGCCGTCACGCAGAAACCGTCCGGGATCGAGTCCGGAGCGATGACCAGAGAGTGATAGCGCATCACCGTCAACGGGCTGGGCAGGGACTCGAAGACTCCCGACGCGTCATGGAGGATCCTGGAGGTCTTGCCGTGGACGACCCGCTCGGCTCGGACGATGCGGGCCCCATGCTCGTGTCCGATGGCCTGATGTCCGAGGCAGACGCCGAGAACTGGGATCCGTCCCTCCCAGGAGCGGAGCAGCATCGGGCACATTCCGGTGACCCCGGGGTTCGCCGGGTTCCCGGGCCCCGGCGAAAGCACCATGTGTGTGGGAGCGAGTGCCTCGACTCGCGAGGACTCGACGAGGTCGTTGCGCACCACGAGCGGCTCGGTGCCGGTGAGGAACCCGATCCGCTGGTAGAGGTTGTGTACGAAGCTGTCGTAGTTGTCGATGACGAGGACGCGCACGCGACTCACGGTTTCACCTCTGCCGGGGTGCTCTTCGCGCACACCTCGCCCGCCATCTCGAGGGCGAGCAACGGTCCTCTGGCCTTGTCGAGCGTCTCCTGATATTCGCTGTCAGGATCGGAATCGGCGACCACTGCTCCCCCGACGTGGAGTTCGGCGACACCGCGATACAGCGTGATCGTCCGGATGACGACGCTGAGATCGAACGTGCCGTCGTGGCCTATCCAGCCGAGTGCTCCGGCATATGCCCCGCGGCGAACGGGCTCGACCGACGAGATGTACCTCATCGCCGCGACCTTGGGGGCCCCGGTCATCGAGCCCGGTGGGAACGCGGCCCGTATCGCGTCCACCGCGGAGAAGCCCTCCCTGAGGCGGCCTCTCACGGTCGAGACCATCTGGTGCGTATGGGCATGCGACTCGATGGTGCAGAGCTCGGGCACCTCGACGGACCCGAACTCGCAGACCCGCCCCAGGTCGTTGCGCGTGAGGTCGACGATCATCATGTTCTCCGCCCTGTCCTTCTCGGAGCCGGCCAATTCGTCGCGGAACCGACGGTCCTCGGCGGTGGTTTCACCTCGCGGACGGGTCCCCTTTATCGGCCGGCTCTCGAGCCAGCGGTCCCGGTCGAGACGAAGGAAGCGCTCCGGTGAGCTCGAGACCACCTCGGTCTCGAGCATCCGGACATAGGCAGACATGGGATTCGGGCTGGACCGCCTGAGAACCCTGAAGAGCCCGACGCCGTCCCCGTTCCAGGGCATGCGGTGACGCCGCGTCAGGCAGACCTCGAAGACCTCGCCCGCAAGGATCTCGTCCCTCAGATGGGCGACGAGGCGCCTGTACTCCACGGGATCGAGTTCGGATGGCATCGCTTCAAGCGACGAATCGTCCGTGAGCCGGGGCGCAAGCTCGACGGGCAACTCCACATGGGCCGAGCTCCGGTGCTCGTGTGCGAGCCGCACTGCCCGGCGTATCTGCCGCGGCGTGCTCACGATCCAGGTCCTCGTTTCCAGGTGATCGACGGCGATCACCGTGTCGAATCGGGCGAGCGCGGCAGTCGGAGGTCCTTGCGTGGGGCCGGCGGCCACGTCGGGGACGGACTCGAGCAGATGAAGCAGCTCGTAGCCGAGCCAGCCGGCAAGGCCGCCCGTGAAGGGGGGGCCATCGGGCCCTCCCGGCAGGTCTTCTACAGCGGGTTCCAGCGCTGCCTCGATCCGAGCGAAGAAGTCGTCCCCTGCCCGTCCGGGAGTCCAGACGATGCGGCCGTTGGGGTCGAGGCACAGGAAGGACCAGCGGTGTCCCGCAGAGGGGCGGGGAGTGTCGAGCAGGGCGACATCTCCCGCCCTCAGGGAGCCAAGGAGGGCGACGAGGTCTGTCTCCTGGGGAAGCACGTCCCAAGCGCGCCGCAGCCTGCTCCTCATCCGTCACCTGCCTCGACAAGTTTCGCGTATGCCCGAGCGAGCTCGGTGGTCACCGGCCCGGGACTCAGGGGCAGGGGTTGTTCTTCGAGGGTCCGGAGCGGTCGGATCCCGGCGATCGACGAAGTGAGAAATGCCTCCCTCCAGCCGGCCACCTCGGCGAACGGGAGGTCTGCGATCCTGGCCTCGATCCCGGAGCTCGCCGCCAGATCGAGCACGCAACGACGTGTGATGCCGGGAAGGCACTTGTCGTCCGGTGGAGTGAGCAGGACCCCGTCGACGACTG
>QWHP01000356.1 GCA_021404985.1 Actinobacteria bacterium ATB1 | reverse complement strand
GCCGAAGTGCAGGTAAGCACCCAGTCTCGACGAGGAGTCCTCGTCGGAGAGGGATTCGTCGCCGATCCGATAGTCGGCCCCACGATCGGCAAGCCAGGCCAGCATCCTCTGCCGGCCTGCCGTTTCCCCTCCCTCCAGTCGTTTTCCCGGCGCTGCTCCCGGCACTAGTTCCTCCAAGGACGGGATCTCCCCCGGGTCGAGGCCTTCCGGAACGCGAACGACCTCCGGTGGCCGGAGAACCTCGCGGCGCGGAGCCTCGGTCCAGGCCCGCCAGTACGGGGTGAAGACCCGGTAGGCGCGGCCCCCGACCGTCCGGACAGCCTCGACCGGGACGACGGTCACGCCCGGGTGGGTCTGGAGGATGTCGTCTGCCCCACTGCCACCCGAGCGGAGAGCCATCCTCAGCTCGCGCTCGCGACGTGAGCTGAAAGAAGTCACGTCCTCGGCGACGGTCACTCGCACCGGTCCGATGCTGCCGGCGAGCCCGGCGACGACCCGAGCGGGACTGCCGCGCCGTACGAGGAGCTCACCTCCGAGACTTCGGAGGGTCAGGCGTAAGTCCGTAAGGGACTCCAGAAGGAAGGCGACGCGGTTCGCGCTCGCGTGGACTCCTTTGAGGCACCTGTCATCGAGCACGAACACCGGTACGACCTCCCCACCTTCACAGGCGGCGGCGAAACCGGGGTTGTCGGTGGAGCGGAGGTCACGGGTGAAGAGATGGATCGATATCACTGGAGCTCCAAGTCCACATCACACCACGTCCTTCGCGGATGTCTGGCATAGTGGTTGCCAGTCAGGGCAACCATCCCGGCGGGTTGTTCGAAGAATGGGCTGATGGGATCTATCGAACGAGAATCCGGCAGACCCGAGCCCCGCTCGGTGGTCTTTGTCCCAGGCCTCAGGCTCCCCGGCACTAAGGGTGCCGATGTCCGGGTCTTCAGGCCTCTTGTAAGAGCATTGGGTTCCGCATCGTGGGTTCCGTTCCTGTACAGCTACGGCCGCAAGCGCCGGCCGGGACAGGTCCTTGCCTGGGACGACGCTTGTGCCGGCTCCGAGGGTGCCCGATACGGCTTTCTCGACACAGTCGGTCCCGTGAATCGCCTGGCCGCCGGGTTCTCCGACGGCCTGGGGGAGTTCCTGCGGGCACGACCCGGATCTGGAGAAGAGGCATCGGTCGACGTCGTGGCCTACAGCGTCGGTGGCGTGATCGCGCTGAATGCCGTGGCACTCCTCGGCCCGGACGAGAAGCGCAAGATCGGTCATCTCGTCCTGCTCGCCGCTCCCATCCGTGGTTTCGACCGGATGGCGTTGAAGGAGGTCTTCGGGCCCCCCTTCCTCTCGAGGGGTGTGGACGTCCTCGACCGGGTGACACATCGCCTGTATCCGGGCTTCGGGCTCCTCGACTTCGACAGCGACGAGGTCGATCTGCCCCCGACCCTGTGCGTGGCGGTCGAGGGCGACTCCGTAGCCCCACCCCAGACGGCGCTGCTCGGATGGCCCGACAAGCCTCCGATCGGGGTCGACTGGTTTCGTATCCAGCCCAAGAGCCCGGTACCGCAGAGGTTCTCCGATCTGCGAAGCCTGAAGGACGCCATGGACGCGGTGTCCCAAAGGCATGGAGAGGTCATCCTGCGCCGGGACGCGATTCGCACGATTGCCAAGTTCGTCCAGGCGGGCAGGTCGTGAGACAGCGGATCTCCCGCCTGCTCGCCCTCGCCGGCCTGCTCGAGAGCATGCGCCAGTTGGCGCTCCTCGTTTCCGCCGCATCCTCGAGGGCATGGCTCAACCGAAGGCGCCGCCCGGCATCCGGCCGGATCGTGGCCGTCGTCCCCGCACGAGACGAGGCGCATCAGATCGAGGCATGCATCAGAGGACTCCTCGGGCAGAAGCCTGCGCTCGCAGGAGTGGTCGTGGTCGACGACGGCTCGACCGACGGGACTGTGGAGGTCGCGCGGCGAGTCTCGGGGGCCGATGGGCGAGTGCACACCCTGGCAGTCGACCGCCCCGCCGATTGGCTTGGCAAACCTGCCGCCTGTCTCGAAGGCGCCAGTTTCGCCGAGTCCGAGCTGTCGCCGGACTGGCTCGTGTTCGTCGATGCCGACGTGCGCCTACACGAAACCGCGCTGCGATCCCTCTGCGGCTCGGCGGAAGAGAGGGGTGCCGACGCGACGTCGCTCATAGGTGCCTTCGTCGAAGGCGACCTCGGAGTACGGCTCCTGTTGCCCGACATCGGCCTTGCGATCATCACCGGCGAAGGCAACCCGCGTCACGTCAACGACCCGAACCACCCGGCGGCAGTCGCATCGGGTCAGTGTCTCGCGATCCGGTCGCATGCATATTGGGCCGTCGGGGGGCACGGGGCGGTGGCCCACGAGGTGCTCGAGGATTGCCGGCTGGCCGAGGTGCTTCAGGAGGAAGGCTTCTCGCACGAGCTCCGCTTGGGGCAGAGCCTGATGCAGGTCGCCATGTACCGTGACACCGAGGACCTCTGGGCCGGCCTGACCAAGAACATGGCCGCCATGCGCGGATCCCGGACGCGTGACATCCTGCGCGAGCTGTGGCGTATTCTCGCTCCCACCTGGCTCCCGCTCGCAGCCATCGTGTTGGACAGGAACGGGCCCGGTGGGAAGCTGGGTCTGCGTGCCCTCGAGGTCGTCTGGCACACGCGTTCGGGAATGCGGATCGTGAGCGGGGCTGATCCCGAGCTTTCCGTCCTCGCGCCGCTGTCGGACACGGTTCAGGCAGCGATCTACCTTTCCTCCGTTCGGAAGTGGCGGCGCGGGCGTGTCACGTGGAAGGGTCGGTCGATCGACGTGACACCACTCCACGTCGGTCCTCAGCCCGCGCGGAATGCCGATCAGCAGACGGCGGGTGCCTGAACCATGGCGACCTTTCGACGCGAGTGCGTCCTGCCGGCGCCTGTCGAAGAGGCCTTTGCCTGGCATTCGCGGCCGGGTGCCTTCAGCCGTCTCGTGAGTCCTGCGGCTCGCTTCCGTGAGATCTCGCATGCCGGCGGGATCGAAGACGGAGCCGAGAACGTGTTCGACATCCGAGTCGGACCGATCTGGAGGCGCTGGGTGGCATCCCACGACGGATATGTCGAGAACCGCCGCTTCAGGGACACGCAGGTCAGCGGCCCACTTCCGAGCTGGACCCATACGCACCTGTTCGCGCCGATCGGCGACGGCTCGTGCAGGATGACGGACGACGTCGAATACGAGATGCCCGGTGGGCCGCTCGGCCGCATTGCGAGCTCCGTCGCCGAGCGACTGATGCTCGAGCCCATGTTCCGCTTCCGGCACGCGCGCACCCGCAACGACCTGTCGAGACACCTTTCCAGCGGATACCGCAGGGGGCTGCGCATCCTCGTTACAGGAGGGTCGGGCTTCATCGGTTCTGCCCTGGTGCCCTTTCTCACGACGGCCGGGCACGAGGTCACCAAGCTCGCCCGCGGTCGGGGTCCGGGGACCTGGGACCCGGCCGGAGGCGACCTCGACCCGGCCGAGCT
>QWHP01000355.1 GCA_021404985.1 Actinobacteria bacterium ATB1 | reverse complement strand
GGCGGCGGGCACGGAACGCCTGGACTTCGCATTCGGTTGCGACGGGACCGGGGTCGGGGTCGATTTGACCGAGACGCACGCCCTGCTCGACATGCTCGAGAAGGGCGGTGTGGTCGCCGTGTGCGCATCGGCGGGGAGTCCCTACTACAACCCGCACATCCAGCGTCCCGCCTACTTCCCACCGAGTGACGGGTACGGTCCGCCCGAGGACCCCTTGGTGGGAGTCGCCCGGATGGTGCAGGCGGCGGCGGACGTCAAGGCGCGCCATCCAGGCCTGGTCGTGGTGGGGTCGGGGTTCACATACCTCCAGGACTGGCTCGCACACGTCGCATCGGCGACGGTGTCACGGGGGTGGGTGGACGCCGTAGGACTGGGCCGCATGATGCTCAGCTACCACGACTTCGCAGACGACGTCCTGCAGGGACGCGGCCTCGACCGGCGACGCGTATGCCGGACCTTCAGCGACTGCACGACAGCGCCGCGGAACGGTCTCGTCTCGGGGTGTTATCCGCTCGACCACTTCTACCGGGAGCGGCCCGAGCGGGCCGAGCTGGCACGCGTCAAGCGGGACGGCCGCTGATCTCGGGTCAGTCGCCTTCTCGTTCGGTCCCGTAGATCCCCACGAAACTCACCATCTCGCCCGGATACCCGCCGAGGTTGTGGGACAGACCCAGCGTCCGGTCGGTCGCGATCCTGCGGTCCTCGGGTGCGCGTCCGCGCAGTTGGAGCCAAATCTCGTAGATCATGCGCAGGCCCGACGCCCCGACGGGGTGGCCGAAGCTCTTCAGGCCACCGTCCGTGTTCACGGGCAGCCCGCCGTCGATGTCGAAGGTCCCGGCGAGGACCTCCTTCCACGCTGTCCCGCGCTCTGCGAAACGGAGATCCTCCATGAGGACGAGCTCGGTGGGGGTGAAGCAGTCGTGGACCTCGGCCAGGGCGAGCTCGCGCCGCGGATCCGTCAGTCCGGCCTGCGAGTAGGCGTCCTTGGCGGTGGCGACGACCTCGGGGAACGTCGTGTAGTCGTACGACGGGTCCATGGACCCCGACCCCGTCCCGGCAACGAAGGACAGGGCCTTCACGTAGAGAGGATCGGTGGTGAAGCGGCCGGCGTCCTCGGCACGGCACACGATGGCCGCTGCGGCTCCGTCGGCGACGCCCGCGCAGTCGAAGACGCCGAGGCGGCCTGCGACCGGCGCTGCGCGGTATATGACGTCCCGGTCGACCTCCTTGCGGAACTGGGCTCGAGGATTCCGGGCGCCGTTGCGGTGGTTCTTCCAGGCGATCCGGGCGAGCACGTCCTTCAGTTCGTCCTCGTCGACGCCGTAGCGGCGGGCGTAGGCGGGGGCGACGAGGCTGAACATCGCGGCTGCCGTCAGGGTGCGTCCCGTTCCGTCGGTCGGGACGGGGAAGGCGTTGAGCCCGGCATAGCCGGAGTCCTTGACCTTCTCGACGCCCACCGCCATGGCAACGTCGTACGCACCCGAGGCGACCGCATAGCACGCCTGGCGCAGTGCCTCGGAGCCTGACGCGCAGAAGTTCTCCACACGGGTGACGGGCTTCCCCGCGATCTGGAGAGGGGCAGCGAGGACCATCCCGCTCATCCCGGTCTGGGCGGTGCCGAGCCAGAAGGCGTCGACCTCGTCTTTCCCGATCCCGGCCGCGGAGAACGCCTCTTGCGTCGCTTCGATGAGGAGGTCGTCCGCCGAGGTGTCCCACCGTTCACCGAAGCGGGTGCAGCCCATTCCGACGATGGCGACCCTGTCCCGGATGCCGTGCGAACCCATCTGTCACCTCCCGTCGCGGATCGGTCGGGCTTTCCAGAAGTAGTTGTGGATCCCGTCGGCCGTGTGGAGTCGGCGGAACGTCATCTCCACTCGGTCGCCGATGGAAACGGTTCCGGGGTCGACATCCGTGAGCTCGCAAGGCAGGCGGCCCCCTGTGTCGAAGTCGACTACTGCGAAGACGACGGGAGGGCTGGGGGAGTAGGCGAGGCGGTCGACGGTGAAGGTGACGATCGTTCCGGCGGAGTCCGCCATGGGGGCGGGTTCCATCTCGTCGAGGGCGCCACTGTCCCAGGAGACCCGTTGCGGCGGGAGGTGGAGCGCTCCACTCGACCGGTCCCGGCTCCCGGTGAACGCGAACTTCCACTGCCTGTTGCGCTGCGAGGGGGGAGCGGCCGGCCTCGGTGGCTCCGGGCGACGAGGTGGCTCCAACTCGAGCAGGCCGCGCCAGGCAAGGAACTTCCCGTAGGGCAGTCCCGTCGCACCCTCCTCGATCTGCGTGTCCACGGAGCGGAACGGGTCGTGTTTCGCGATCGCGTCGGTCGTCCGGAAGAGCAACACGTCGGCTCCGTCTGCGAGAGTGACAAGGGCGATGATCTGTCCCGGTGAGGCGTGCTCGAGGGCACGTGTGAGAAGAAGAAGGGGATGGGCAGCACCGGTGTTGCCGACGGAGCCCGAGAGGTCGTCCGCGAACACATCCTGCTCCACGCCGAGCCTGCGCCGGAGCGAGGCGCATGCCCGGGTGTGGGGGCCGCAGACCACGACGGTGTTGATTCCGGCGGGGTCGAGGCCGGTTCCTCCGTCCGCTTCCTTCAGGGCGGCGTTCCATGCCTCCTCTCCCAGTGCCACGTACACCGACTCGCCGAAGCGGTCCTCCCACTGCTTGGTCCGGGAACTGCCGGGCGAGCGCCAGCGGTCCAGGAACTCCTCCGTACGTGACGCGCCTCCCAGCCACTCGGCAAGCAGGGGAGAGGGGCCATTCGTGCCGGTGTCGGCACCGATCAAGAGCGCAGCGGCACCGTCCCCGCCGCGTTCCTCGTCCGGTCCGGTGGGAAGGCCGGTGCGGATCCCAGCGGTCGCGACAAGAACGAGAGGGTCGCTGCTCCGAAGGGCCAGTCCGAGTGCACCTGTTCCCCCGCGGACGTTACCGCAGAGGTCGTCGGCGCACACCGAGGGGTCGAGTCTCAGCGCCGCGTGGAGCGCAGTCGCGTTCGTCTTCTCCTGGTATGCGGGTTCGGCTGTGGCGAGAAGGACGGACGTGGGCTCCTGATTCCCCTCGCGCGAGCGGATCGCGAACCGCGAGGCTTCGACCGCCATCGTCGTCGTGTCCTCGTCGTAGGAGGCGACCGCTCGTGTACCTGTTCCCGGCGCGGTGCCGAAGAGGTCGCCGATCGCGGCGCGGTCGAGACGGTGCCAGGGGACATACCCGGCAGCGCTCACAATCCCTCGCATCGATTCCCCCTCGTAGCGCAGATCCAGTGGCCACAACGTATCTGGCAGTCCATCAGGTTCCCAATTCGGTTCGCGCAGGGTCAGCGCCACGTCGGATAGAAGTATCCGTCTCGTAGGCTTGCGTTCATCTTCCGTTTTCGATTCTGTCTTCGCAGGGAGCAGTTGTCTTGGGACTCAGGGCTGGGATCGTCGGTATACGTGTCACGCTCGCTGCTGCGGTCCTCGTCGGGGCCGTCGCACAGGCTCCGTCGGCGGACGCAGACGGATACCCGGAGGACGGAACC
>QWHP01000354.1 GCA_021404985.1 Actinobacteria bacterium ATB1 | reverse complement strand
GAGCGCGGCCTTCGGGGCCACTTCGACGTGAGCGGAACTCCCCTCGCCGGCCACGAAGAGGACCGCCGTGACCCCTGCGGAGGCCGGCCCGCCTGAACCGGGTCCGACTTCCAGCGGGCCGAAGACGACCCGCAGGCGCTGCGGCAGACAACTCCCCCGTTCGTCTCGAAGTGTGCAGTGTTGCCGAACCGCCCTTTGGCAGCTAGGTTCGCCGGATCGGGGCGAAGCAACCTGCCTGGGAGGGGTCGAGATGAGACTTCGTGGGAACGGACCGGGGATTGTGCTGCTCGTCCTCACAGCCCTGCTCCTCGGAGCGATCGTGGGTCCCGAGCCGGCGAGGGGTGCGACCAAGCCGAACGTGATCCTCATCGTCACTGACGACATGCGCTGGGACGAGATGGCGTACATGCCAACCGTCCAACAGCAGATCGTCGGCAAAGGGGTGAACTTCACGAACGCGATGGTCGTGAACTCGTGGTGTTGCCCCAGCCGGGTGACGATCCTCACAGGCAAACCCTCGCACGCGACGGGCGTGTACACGAACAGCTACCCGAACGGCGGCTACTACTCATTCCGCCCGCCGAAGGACTCCTCGACACTCGCCGTCTGGTTGCGGAACGCCGGGTATCGGACAGGACTCTTCGGGAAGTACCTCAACGGCTACACGAGCACCTCGATCCCGCCGGGGTGGAACCGCTGGGTCGCATTCAACAGCTCCTCGACGGCATCGAGCGGGGGCGCCTACTACAACTACCGGCTCAACCGTGACGGCGTGAACCGCAGCTACGGCTCGACCGCATCCGAGTACTCGACCGACGTACTGGCCTCAGACGCCCTCCAGTTCATCCGGAGCACTCCCTCGAACCAGCCGTTCTTCCTCATGTTCACACCGTTCGCGCTCCATGGCACACCGATCCAGGCTCCCCGGCACAGAGGGAGGTATTCGCGCCTGACGTTCCCGCGGCCACCGAGCTGGTACGAGCCCGACGTCTCCGACAAGCCGGCATGGGTGAGGGGACTCTCGCCCACGGCTCCGAGCTGGCTAGACGGCAACCGGAGGTATTCGCTCGAGACCCTGCTGGCGGTCGACGAAGCGATCTCGTCGATGATCTCGGAGCTCTCCAGCGCCGGACGCCTGGCGAACACGATGATCATCTTCATGTCGGACAACGGCCACAACCGCGGTGAGCACCGCTGGTTCGGCAAGGAAACCGCCTATGAGGAGGCCGTCCGGATCCCGCTCGCCATACGCTTCGACGCTGCGGGAACGGCGCAGCGGACCGACCCTCGCCTTGTGCTCAACATGGACATCGCACAGACGGTGTCCGAGGCGGCCGGGGTGAACGCCCCCGGCGCCGAGGGGGCGAGCCTCCTCCCGCTCGTGTACGGAAACGCCCCGCAGACCTGGCGCTCCGACTTCCTCATCGAGCATCTCAACCCAGGGGGGACCGATCCCGTCCCGACCTACTGTGCCGTGAGGACGGAGACGCACAAGTACGTCCAGTACAAGACGGGGGAAGAGGAGCTCTACGACCTCAGATCCGATCCGTACGAGTTGGTGAACCGGGCCGGCGATCCTGCCTCCGGCTCGGTCCTGCAGGCCTTGCGACCCAGGCTCGTCCAGCTCTGTCAGCCGCCACCGGCGGGCTTCACACCGGCCGGATGACCCCTATTCCCACGTCTATGCCCAGGGCTCGACCGTGACCGTCGCTGCGGGCGAGACGTTCCCGGCGGAGTCGACGGCCCGCACGCCGTACCTGACGGGGTAGTTGTTCATCCACTGCCAGAGAGACAGCTTGCAGTAGTTCACACGGCTCACAGGTGTGCCGTTCCGTGTGACGACGTAGTGGGCGACTCCGACGTTGTCGGACGAAGGACTCCAACCGAGCGTGACGCTCGTCATGCCCCGATTCAGGACTCTGAGGCCCGTCGGGGCGCTCGGTGCGACACTGTCGCCCGTTGAGGGCGGGAAGGTCGTCGGCGGAGGCGTCGTCGTCGTCGTGGTCGGAGGCGGGGCGGTCGTCGTCGGAGGCGGGGCAGTCGTTGTCGTCGTGGACGACGGGGTCCCGCGCATCTCGTCGTGGACCTGCTCCGCCAGCCTTCCGAGCTCGGCTACGCGCAGGTCGTCGTCGTAGACCTCGACGTAGGTGCTGCCGACGTCGGCAGCGAGTCGGAGCGTCCCTTCGAAGTCGATCGTCTGACGGTTCCACACGGTGGCACCCCAGAACTGCCAGCCGATCGGGGCCTTGGGCGTCCACTGCCCCGACACGATACGCACCGCACTGGCGAACTTGGTGTCGAGGTAGTTCCACTGTGGACTGAATTGCCGGCCGAGCTTCGAGATGCCGTAGTTGGCGATGTCGTTCCCGAGCGTCGAGTAGAACGACGGGGCCGCGGATGCTGCGAAGGAAAGGCGCTTGTTCCCTCGTACTGCGACCCACTGGTCGATGACTTCCTTCCAGACGTCGAGGATCGCCTGGTTCGAGTAGCCGGGAAGCTGAGTCGTGTTGTTCGGTAGACAGAGCTCCTCCCACATCGCCGAGGGCCCTGCTATGTGGAGGAAGGCGACTGCGGGGTCGTTGCGGTAGCGCTCGGCGAACACCCGGATCAGGTTGAGCTGCTCACGCCGGAGGTTCGGATCCCAGGGAACGGGGATCTTCGCCCCGGCCGAGTCGCACGGACTGTCCGCTGATCCCGTGAACCATTGGGCCCCGACCCAGTCCGGGACCCCGACCCCGAACATCACGGAGAGGCGTACCTTCTTGCCTCCCTGCTTGGCGCGTGCGAGGACGCTGTCGACGAGCGACCAGTCGTACTGTCCACGCACCGGCTCGACGTCCTTCCAGTGGACGCGCAGCGAGTACCCGGCGATGTCGAGGGCGTACACGGACTCCGAGAAGGGCTTTCCCTGTCGAATCGCCCATACGCCGCTGACGTCATTCTCGCTGAGGGCGGGGGGCGGCATCGTCTGGGCTTCGGCGCCGGTCCCTCCGGCCACGAAGCCTGCGATCAGCAGACCCATGACCGTCGCCAGCGCGATCATCCTTGACCGTCGAAACATCTTCATCTCCGTATGTCCGAATCGGGAGCAGCGGGTAGAACGTCCATGTTTCGTGACAGAACCGGGGACATCCTCTTGTGTACCTGGATGCGTTCCCCACCCGGTCGGGACCCCATCGTGCCCAATTTGACCCTTTCCAACTTCTTTGATCGGTTGTGGCGCCCCCGAACTTGAGCCGAACGGGCCCCCTCGATAGGCCTCGTGACCCACCGGTACCCCACCGGGCCGTCCCCCGAAGTGTCCCTCGGCACCCATCTGGGCATCTCCGGCCCGCCACCAAAGCGATCCTGTGCGCGGAGGGGGATCCGTCAGTGACGGGCATACACCTCGTTGATCGCCATCAGCGATCCTGTGCGCGGAGGGGAATCCGGACCACCGCACCCGAAGGACTGTTCGGCTCTCGCGCACCCGACCCGGATGCTGTTTCCGGCGCTTGTTCCTTCCGGTCGTGGTCGCGATCCTGGCTTCGGATGCGTTGCCGTCCAACGGATGCCCTGGCCGCAGACACCCTTGCACCCCTGACCGCGATCTCGGTGCCCCAACCCAACGCCACCCTCCCCGCAGGAACGGTCACCGTCTCGGGTACCGCAACCGACAACGCCGGAGTCGCCGCCGTCCAAGTACCGATTCACAACCGCCAGACCGGCCTCCGGCTGCGCGCCGACGGGACATGGGGGTCTTTCACCTGGACCGACGCCACCACCACCTCCCCCGGAAACATGACCACCACCTGGACCCACACCTTCACAGCCCCAGCCGCCCCTGCACGCTCGAGGCCGGCGCACGCGACACCGCATCCCTCTACGACCCCACCCCCGCATCGGTCGACTTCACGCTCGGGGAACCACCCGAGGGCAGGCCGGACATCGTGCCGATCCTGACCGACGATCAGCGCTTCGACACGCTTCCGCAATGCCGAACGTCAACGCTCTCCTCGCCGAGCACGGTGTGAGCTTCCCGAACGGATTCGTCGTGAACGCCCTCTGCTGCCCGAGCCGGGCTACGATCACCAAGAGCGCCTACTCGTACACGACGCGTGTGTACCAGAACTCCGGAACGTACGGCCCCTTCCCCGGCTTCGACGACTCATCCACGATCGCGACCTGGCTCGACCCCGCCGGGTACCGCACTTCCATGGTCGGGAAGCACTTCTCCGTATGGGCCGCACGAGCCGGCTACGGCAGCGCCTCGCCATTCCTCTGCGTTCCCCAACCTGACATCTTGACGACCACCCAACTACAACGAGACCGACGCATCCGACGAGCTTGCGACCATCCGCCCACTGCCGACCCTCAGCTCCACGTCGAGGTCGCGCATCGACACCCATCGCCGCAAGCAACTCCAGACGCTTCTGTCCATCGACGAGGCCGTGGCGGGAATCGTCCAGAGCCTCTCCGGCACAGGCAGGCTGGCGAACACGATGATCGTCGTCATGTCCGCCATCGGCTTCCCGTGGGGCGAGCACCGATGGGGCGCCACAGGCGCCCAGCAGAAGCAGGTCCCCCACGAAGAGAGCATCCGCGTGCCGATCGTGATCCGGGACGACCCGCTCACCAATGGTCCACGGACGGACCCCCGAATGGCCCTGAGCATCGACCTCGCGCCCGCCTTCGCCGAGCCGGCCGGAGTCGGCGCACCCGGGGCCGAGGGCACGAGCCTTCTTCCCGCCCTGGGGATTTCGCCCCTGCGGGACGGGAGGACTTCATGGTCGAACACCACGTGACCAACGTGCCCTCCTACTGCGCCGTCCAAACGGTGAACCGCAAGTACGTCCAATGTGCCGGCGGCGAGGAAGAGCTCTACACCCTCGACCCCGACCCTTACGAGGTGGTGAGCCGAGCATCCGACCCCGGCTTCGCTCTTACTATCGCAATGCTTCGCACCCGGGCCCACACACTCTGCACCCCGCCACCGCCGGGCTTCGTGTTCTCCCACTGAACGGCCCGGATGCCCGCCGCCACGATTCGGGCCGGGGTCCTTCGGACCTCGTCGGGCACCGCGTTCGCCCCTGTTCATCTTGCGTTCACGCCCCTACAAATGAGGGCAGGCGCGGGCCCGGAGTCCGACATTCCGTCGAGACGAGACCGCATGATCGACGTCTGGGGGGCGCCATGAACGAGAACCGAGAGCGCGACTTCATAGAGCGCCAGACGAATCGGGACATCTCGAGGCGACGGGCTCTCGACTGGATGCTGAAGGTCGGGTACTCCGCCACCGCGGCATCCTTCCTCGCTGCCACAGCCACGTCGTGTGGTGGAGATCGCCAGTTCGGCGACATAACCGGCGAGTCAGAGGGCTTCGGCGAGAGCAGCGACACCCTGAAGATCGCCGTGGTCGCACCGTTCTCCGGGATCGGCTCCTTCTTGGGCGCCGTCGCCCAGAGATCGCTGGACGCTGCAGTGCAGCACGTCAACTCCGAGGGCGGGATCGGCGGCCGAAAGGTCGAACTCGTGACCAAGGACGTCAACGCCGCCGACTTCCAGGCAGCGATGAACGTGTACCAGGATCTCGCCGGCCAAGGTGACGTGGCCGGCATCATCTGGGCTCTCACGACCCACCTCGTGGAGCTCCAGGACCGCATCGCCGTCGATCGGATACCGATCGCCGTGGCTTTCGCGAACCTCCACGACTCGAACGACCTCTACCCCGCAAACCAGGCGATGCGACCGCTGTTCCAGTTCCTCATCCCGGACTCCTGGACGATGCGCGTTCTCGCCGACTACTGCAAGAACGACCGCGGGTACTCGCGGGTTGCGTTCGTGTACGACGAGAACCTTTTCGCCGACGACGTGCCTGCCTTCGAGAAGACGATGGCCGAGACCGGGCTCTCCACCACCACGATCACGAGCTACCCGCTCAACAACTCCAACTTCGCACCGCAGATCCAGGCGACCGAGGGCGCGCAGGCCCTATGGTTCTGGGGTCTCGGCACGGACATCGCCAACGCCGTGAAGCAGCTCGCCGACGTCGAGAAGGACTACACCTACATCGGCGACGCACTGTCAGCCAAGAGACCTCACCTCATGGGCACCCAGGCGGCCCTCGGCGAGAAGAAGTGGGCCGAGTTGGCGGGTGCGGCGGCGAAGGCGGGGACCCTGACGACTTGGCACGTGGGCGGCCTCATCTACCTGCCGACCTTCCAGATCCGTGACTGGATGCGCGCGTACACGAATGAGCTTCCCTCGGGAGGGGAGGAAACCCCGGCGGACGCCATGTACACGATCGCGAACGCCGTGAAGAACGCCGGGAGACGCCGGGAAGCAGAAGTTCGCATCCCTCGACTTCGAGTTCACGCCCGACAACCATCTCGCTCGGCATCCCGACGACCTGATCATGGTCACCCTCGAGCGCGAGAACCCGGCGCTCGTCCCCGGGACCACCCAGCCGACGTACGAGGTCGGCCGGGAGTGGAAGGAGTTCTTCCCTCCGGGCTACGCCGGCCCGACCCACCTGATCCGGCCCACACTCGAGGCGAACATGCGCCGGCACCCCGAGGTCATGAAACAGGTCCTCGAAGAGGGCTGGGGTACCAACGCACCCGCTGGCGATCCGATCCACTAGGCGAAAGCGCATGGAAGACGCCATCGTCATTCTCGTCGGCACGGTGACGACGGGTTCGGCCGTCGCCCTGATAGCGATCGGGCTCAACATCGTCTTCGCCACGACTCGCATCGTCAACTTCGCTCAGGGTGGAATCGTCGTGGCAGCAGGCTTCCTGGCGTTCGTCCTCGCCGCTCCCGAACGGGCAGGGATCCCTGTCTGGGTCGCCTTTGCGATCGTCGCCGCTACAGGCGCTCTGCTCGGGATCCTGATCGACGTCGTCGGGGTTGCGCCCCTCGGCAAGTTCGACCCGTCCGTGAACATCAGCTGGATCATCACTACGTTCGCGATCGGGACACTCATCATTCCCGACACCGTCGTCCGCCTGGTCTCCGGTGATCCTCAGCGCATCCCCGACCTGGTGAGCGGCGTCGCCCTGGTGACGGGAGAGGCCGCGATCACCTGGTCGGACATCGTCCTCGTGGGCTTTGCCGTCGCCCTCATGATCGGGATCCAGCTCATGCTCACACGGACGATGCTCGGCCGCGCGTTCCACGCAGTCTCCCAGGATCCCGTGACGGCAGGGCTCATGGGGATCAATCCCCGACGCATCGTCCTTCTCTCGTTCGCGATCGCAGGATTCCTCGGAGCGGTCGCCGCCGTGCTGATCGCTCCGAAGCTCTTCGTGAAGCTCGACAACTCCGTGACACTCGCCTTCGAGGGCCTCATCGCCGCCGTCCTGGGCGGTCTCGGATCAGTCAGAGGTGCCCTAGTCGGGGCATACACGGTGGCGCTGATAGGCACGTTCGCGGAGACCGTTCTCCCGCGGGCGGGTGGCAGCCTCGGTGACCTCCTGATCTTCGCCGCGCTCCTCTTGACCCTCGCTCTCAAGCCGACCGGACTCTTCGGGCAGCCCGTCGTGGAGAAGGTCTAGGCGATGCGCACTCGGAGCCCGGAGGCGCCGCACGAGCCACATGCGAGCGAAGACGTCGCCGGGATGCGACGCGTGTGGAGGATCGTTCGCAGAGGCGCGTCCATCGAGGCGTGCGATACGGATTCCGCCGTCATGGAAGGCGAGACGAGATGGTCCCATCCGGGTATCAGGGCGGGGGTCTGGTTCGCGCTCCTCGGCCTTTTCTTCCTCGTCTACCCCTACTTCGTCTACACGGTATCGCCACGCGACGGACGCTTCTTCGTCAGCAGCATGATCGCCACGCTCGTCCTGGCAACCGCTGCGCTCGGACTCAACGTGATCGCGGGATATTCGGGCATGCTCTCCCTGGGGCACGCTTTCTTCATGGCCGTGGGCGCGTATGCGATGGTGAAGCTCGCGGGTCCCGTCCTTCCTCCCTGGCTCGCCCTTCCCGCCGCCGTGGCTGTCGGTGCTCTTGTCGGAGCCTTCGTTGCCCTGTTCTGCGTACACCTGAAGGGTCTGTACCTGGCGGTCGTGACATTCCTCGTGGTCGCCGCCGTCCGGCCCCTGAGCGACGTGTTCACCTCGTTCTTCGGCGGGCAGCCCGGCGCCCGTCCGGTCGAGCGGCTCGAGGGGATCTACCCCGCACCCGGGGAAGCCGACCTCGCCTTCGCGCCGAGCGAGGCGTTCCAGATCCGCTTCTACTTCGTGTGTGCCGCCGTGGTCATGGTCGTCATGTACCTCGTGCGCAACCTGACCCACTCGCGCTGGGGGAGGGCCTGGATGGCGATGAGAGACAGCGATCTGGCCGCTCGGGCAGCCGGGGTCCCCGTGTACAGGTACCGAGTCATCGCCTTCGCGACGTCTGCCGCCCTGGCCGCACTCGCCGGTGTTCTCTTCTCCCAGAACCCCAGCCAGGCAGTGCTCAAGGAAGGCAACTTCACCTTCCTCGTGTCCTTCCAGCTCGTCTTCGTCGTCGTCTTCGGCGGGCTCGGCACCGTGTCCGGACCCCTGCTGGGTGCTCTGGCACTCGGTGTGGTCTTTCCGCTCGTCCTGAAGGTCACCGGCCTCGACGGTGTACCGGGGATCTACGGGATCATCGTCGGCTGGATTCTGGTGATCACCGTCATCGCGATGCCGGACGGGATCATGGGCAGCCTGCGTTCCCTGTGGGCACGCGTGCTATACGTGTGGGTTCGCCGCGGGGGTGCACGTCACGTCCCGAAGACTCCGACGACAACTGAATCAGACAGGACGCCGCGTCCGAGCCGGCACCACGCCGTCACTGACGGACCCATCCTTGAGCTGCGTGGAGTCTCCGTGGTGTTCGGCGGGTTGCGGGCAGTCGACAAGGTCGACATCGCCGTTCGCCCCGGGGCCATCCACGCGGTGATCGGCCCGAACGGCTCCGGCAAGACCACCCTCGTGAACGCGACCACGGGCTTCTACCGTCCGACCGAGGGGCGAGTGTGGCTCGAAGGCGCGGACGTGACGGGACGCAGGCCGCACGAGCTCGCCACTCTCGGGATCGCCCGCACATTCCAGAACCTGCAGATCTGGCGTCGGATGAGCGTCATCGAGAACGTGATGGTCGGTATGCACCCACGGACGCGCGGTCGATTCCTTCCCTCGATGTTCGCCTCCTGGGCATTGGGCGAGGAGAGCGAGACTCGACGGCGCGCCTACGGGCTCCTCGAACACGTCGGTCTCGAAACGAGAGCCTGGGACAGCGCGGGGGATCTCCCGTTCGCGGACCAGCGGCTCCTCGAGATCGCACGTGCCTTGGCGGCCGACCCGATCCTCCTGGCACTCGACGAACCTGCCGCAGGGATGAACCCATCGGAGTCCCGTGACCTGATGCGCCTCATCAGCGACATCCGCGACAAAGGCATCACCATCTTGCTGATCGAACATCACATGGAGGTCGTCATGGAGCTCTCCGACAGGATCACCGTGCTGGACTACGGGGCCAAGATCGCCGAGGGCACCCCCGAGGAGATCCGGGCAGACACCGACGTAGTGGCCGCCTACCTCGGCGCCCAGTGACGCCCCGGTTCACCACTGGGCATCGAGCGAAGCGATCGAAGTGTTTGCAACCGACGTCTGCACCCGGG
>QWHP01000353.1 GCA_021404985.1 Actinobacteria bacterium ATB1 | reverse complement strand
CGGGCCGGCTGTTCATCGAGGATTTCGACACCACGGCCGCCCCGGCACCCGCAGCCGCACTCGCGACGCTTGCCTCCATGTGCCGTCGGGCACGATCAGGACCTCCACGGGAAGCGAGGTCCCGATCGCTCGCGCTGCCGCCAGGGTCTCGGCGTCGTCCTCTTCCAGGAGGAGCTTCACGTCCAGCTTCTCACGGGGGTAGTCGAGTGCCTCCAGGGCCTTGACGAGGACGGAGAGCACCTCCGGCTCACGGTACGCAGGAACGAGGACGGTGTAGACGGGCAGGAGGTCGTCCGGAAACCGGGTCGCCGCCGAGTCGTCGACATGCTCAACGGCGCCGAATCGCAGGGTGCGCCGGAAAAGGAGCAGCCTGTGAGTGACGGTGGCGAGGTAGAGCAGCGAGAAGGTCGTCGTAAGCATCACCGCGGTGCCCCGCGGCCAGAGGACGAAGAGCACGGCGAAGGCGACGGCAGCCACGCCGAAGGAGACCTTCTGCCCCAGGGCGACCCCGCTTCGGGCACCCCTGCCGGGACAGGCGTTCTCGACCCAGCGGAGGCTCTGCTCGAGCAGCAGGCGACCGCGCTCGTCGGGGGGGTGGACGCGCACGCTACGTCGGGCCCTTCCCGGCCCGTGCGACGCTGGCTTCGACCATCTCGTTGCCGAACGCCACGAGGACGTCCCGCTCGGCCGCGACCGTCGGGCCTTCGTCGTCCGCGCCGGGACGATCGAGGATCCGCTCGAGGTCGTTCTGCATCTCCGGCCGAGAAGGACGGATCGGGGCGACGAGTCGCGCGTTCACGTCGTGCGGGATCAGAAGGGCGATCAGCTGATAGCGTGCCCGGCCCAGGACCTCGACCGGCCAGTGCCAGTAGAGGGTGGTCCACGTGCGCCGAGCTTGCGCGGCGAATCGGTCACCAGGGTGCCCGCCGGACCGGCCCGCGACGTCTCGGAAGGAGCCCCTACCCTCTCGTCCATGTGGGCCAAGGGTGGCAGGAGCGCTTGAACGCACGGCTACGTGGCGATGAGGTCCGCCTTACATCTGCCTGACAGGTTCGGTGAGGGTCCCCCCGCCGAGGGTTCCCCTCAGATCACGCCGTAGTTGTCCTCGCAGATGCGGCGCACGTGGGAGAGGAAGGACGCCGAGGTGAGCGGCCTTGCGCTGGCACGATCGACGAGCTCGTCGGGCAGCCACCTCGAGCCGTGCGCGTGCACGCGGCTGCGAAGCCAGGCCAGGAGTCCGGACAGGTCCCCGTTCTCGAAGGCGTCGTCGAACGGGCCTGCCTCGGCCGAGGCAGCGTCGTAGAGCTGGGATGCGACGAGGTTTCCGATCGTGTAGGTGGGGAAGTAGCCGAAGGCGCCCATCGACCAGTGGATGTCCTGGAGGACCCCCTCCGCCGCGGAGCTCGCCCGAACGCCGAGGAGGTCGTCGTACGTGTCGTCCCAGACGCCGGGCAGGTCGTCGACGTCGAGATCGCCTCGGATCAGCCGGCGTTCGATCTCGAATCGGACCGCCACGTGCAGGTTGTAGGTGACCTCGTCCGCCTCGACACGGATCAGGGACGGCTCGACGACGTGAAGGGCGCGCCAGATGTCCTCGACGGCGAACTCCGGGTGGTCGGGGAAGACGAGGCGGAACGGCTCGATCGCCCACCTCCAGAACGCCCGGGACCGCCCGACGAGGTTCTCCCAGAGCCGCGACTGGGATTCGTGCACTCCGAGGGAGACCGATCCCCCGATGGGTGTGCGGTGCCATTCCCCGGGCAGTCCCTGCTCGTAGAGCCCGTGTCCGGCCTCGTGCATGACCCCGAGGAGTGCGGGACGGAAGTCGTTCTCGTCCCAGCGCCATGTGAGACGGACGTCCCGCGGGTTCATGCTCGTGCAGAACGGGTGCGCAGAGCGGTCGAGGCGGCCGGCGTCGAAGTCGAAGCCCATCCGGGTGGCGACGGCGATCCCGAGGTCGCGTTGCGCACGTTCCGGGAACTCTCCGTATGCCGGGGACTCGTCGACATCGACACCGCTCTCGGCGACTGCCTTCACGAGATCGGACAGCTCAGGTGTGAGGTCGGAGAAGAGTGCAGCGACCGAGTTCTCCGACGTGCCTGGTTCGTACTCGTCGAGGAGGGCGTCGTAGGGGTTGCCACCGTCCGCCAACGCCTCCGCGCGCTCGACGGTGAGACGGATGATCTCGGCGAGGTCGTCCCGGAAGAGGGCGAAGTCGTCCTCAGCACGTGCCTGCTGCCAGGACATCAAGGCTCGACTCGACGTCTCGGCGATCGCGCGGGCCAGGGCCTCGGGGACCTTGACGGCCCGCTCGTGGTGGCGCCGTGCTTCACGCGCCTGGGCGAGGAGCACCGGATCGTCGCCGGCGGACTCCTCGACGGCCTCGATGACCTCTGCAAGCTCGGGGCTCGTCAACCTCGAGTGCGTCAGTCCGGCGATGGTCGCCATGACTGGTGCACGCCCCACCGCCCCTGCGGCCGGCATGTGGGTCTCCTGATCCCAGGCGAGGAGAGAAGCCGCCGTCCCGATGTCGGAGATCTCGGCCCAGAGCTCGTGCAGGCGCTGTACCGCGTCGTTACCCATGGGGTCGCACACTAGCCACGGTCTGGGTACCTCAGGTCCCGTATCCGGAACCGTCGATCGTGTGGCGATCGCCCGTAGTCGGTTTCCGTGCAACGGGAGGCCAACCAGAGTGGTGAACCCTCCACAGGATGCACCTCTCGGGGTGGGGCATTTCAACGAGCAGAACCGGGAGTCTCACACCATCGTCAGCAACGGCTCGGGACGTTGGCAGGCACTCAGAACGAGTACCAACAACACGAGGCATTTGCGAGTTGCGGCTCTCCAGGTCAGTCGGGTCCGTGAAGCTATGAGGTATGACCTGAAGTTGTGGATCGACCTTCCGTTCGAGGGCACGGCGTACTTCCTCGTTGACCAATAACGGGGTCTTCCGGTAGGTCCGTGGGTGGTCGAACTGGTCTGACGCGGCGACATCCTGACTCATCTGGGGGTCGTCGGTCTTCGGGGCAAGCGTACAGATAGGTTCGATGACCTGCCACTGCACGGTCTCAGAAGCCGGGTTCGCGGCCCACGTGGGTCGCTGTCGCCACGTACGTCCACATGTCGACGCTGCCGCCCGGTGGTGGGGTGACGGGCCCGAATGGAGGCCGTTATCCGGCTCTCCGCCTCGCTTACTCGCCCTGAAAACCAATCCTGTAACGCACGCGATAGCTATTAATGACCGTGTCCCCTGAGATCTACGCGTTGTTCTGAACGGTCCAGCGTAGGGTGTATCCGACCCATGGGAATGTCGTGGTCTTGATCCAGGAGTTCGTGCTCGACACGGTGTTGCCTGCCTTGTTGATCTTGCCGAAGAGCACCATGGTGTTCGCCGACATGCCCGCACCGGGGTCGGTGACGGCGATGGTGCCGAGGTAGACGGGAAGGCCGGCGAAGGCGTTCACGTTGAAGGTCACAGTGGCCGATCCGCCGTTCATGCCGGGGATCTGGCCGCTGCCCGTCACCGAAGAGACGGCAAGGCCGGCGAAGGCGTTCACGTTGAAGGTCACAGTGGCCGATCCGCCGTTCATGCCGGGGATCTGGCCGCTGCCCGTCACCGAAGAGACGGCACCGAAGGCAGTGGCCGGTCCGATGTTGACGTTGCCCGAGCTGAGCTCACCGGAGTTCGCGTAGGTGATGCCGCCGCTGAAGAGTCGGTGAAATCGATCGTGACGGTGGCTCAATGAAGGCCGTTCCCCAGCTACCCGCCGGGTGGCGCGCCCTCGTAACCGATCCCGTAACCCACGGTGTAGCTATCAACGACGTTCTCACCGGTCATTGCCGACTTGTAGTCATACGTGATACCAATTCCGTGGTATCTGTCACCAACCTTCTTCTTGAAGTGCAGGCTGTATGTGTCTTGGTAGCCAGACCAGCCTTTCGACGTCAGGTGTTGGTCGTACCAGTCCCATATCTTCTGGAGCTGTACCGGCTGATCGAGCTTGTAGTGGATCTCCAAGCGTGAGTTCTTCTTGGATTCGCCGCCGTCGACGGTCATGCCGCCGGTGT
>QWHP01000352.1 GCA_021404985.1 Actinobacteria bacterium ATB1 | reverse complement strand
ACAGGTCCGACCCCGTGGCTGTGGCCGAAACCGGACTGTTCGGACCGAAGGCAGAGGTCGCCTGGTACTTCCCCATCCTCTTCGGTGGCACTGTCGTGGCAGTCCTTGCTGTGGCATGGCAGGACAGGGGCCGGGCGCGCCGAGTCGATCCGCGGCCTGTGCACCGCCTTGCACGGGAGTCCGCTCTGCCGCTTCTCACATCGATCCTCTTCACGCGAGCCCGCGATGCAGAACACGATGCCCTCCGGTTGGTCGACGCGGTCAGCGCCCTGTCCGCGACCCACACGTCTGAGGAGGTCGCGGCCGTCGCCTGCTACCACGCTCGCATGCTCGCCCGCGCCCGAATGGCCCGCCTCATCGAGAGGGACCGGGATGGTGGCTTCGCCGTTCTGAGCTCGAACCCGGGTTCGAACCACCCGGCAAGCCGGACCCTGACACCGTCCGAGGCCCTGGCGCAGGCTGTCGAGTCCGGAGAGGTGTGCATGGATGAAACCTCCCACAAGCGTTCCCTCTTCGTGCCAGTGCCCATCGACGGGGATGTCTTCGGCACCCTCCAGCTCGACTTCCCGATGACCTCGACCGGTCCCTCAGACCGGGCGCTCCGGATCTGCGGCGCGGTCGCCACCCAGACGGGAGTAGCTCTGGAGCGCGCGCGACGTACCGACGAGCTCCAGCGACTTGCGATCACGGATTCGCTGACGGGCCTGGCGAATCGTCGACAGGTGATGCGAGACCTTCACCGTGAAACTGCACGGGCGCACCGCACGGGAGAGGCCCTGTCGATTGCGATGATCGACCTCGACCACTTCAAGGTCTTCAACGACCGGCACGGGCATGTGGCGGGAGACCGCGAGCTCCGTGCGTTCGGGATGTTCCTCGACTCGAGGGTGCGCACCATGGACACCGTGGGGCGCTATGGCGGGGAGGAATTCCTGCTCGTACTACCCCGCGCCCCCTTGGCCGACGCCTTCTCTGCGGTCGACCGTCTGAGGCGCGAGTGGCTGGACGCCTCCGACCTGTCGTTCTCCGCAGGAGTCGCGACCTTGCGGGGGGAGGAGGCGTTCACAGAGCTCGTCATCCGGGCGGACACGGCGCTCTACCGTGCGAAGCGAACCGGCCGGAACCGGGTCGAGACCGCCGACGGGGAGATCGTCTCGCTCTCCTTCCTCGAGGAGGCACCCCATTCCACGCCAAACATCACCGGCTGACCGGCCTCATAGCACCCGACCGCTGACACCCTCGAAGTGGTCCTGCAGGTAATCGCGGTGGTGCGGATGGAGGTCGGGCAGCGAACTGGCGTCGAACCAGGCGAGGGCGAGGGACTCCTCGTCGCGAATCGGTGTCCCGGACCACTTCGGACAGTGGAACGAGCAGATGACCGACTGGATGACGTCGCCGTTGGGGTAGGTCATACGGTAGCCGGGGCCCGAATAGATGCCGATGAGCGAAGGGGTACCCGTCAGCTCGAGGCCGGTCTCCTCGAGGACCTCTCTCGCGAGGAGTTGCGCGACGGATTCGCCGAGATCCATGAGCCCTCCGGGCGGTGCCCAGTCGCGGGTATCGGATCTGTGCTGTAGCAACACCCGGCCGGTCGGGTCCGTGATCACAGCAGCCGCGGCCACCACGAGAAGGGGGCTCTTACCGATCATCTCGCGTATCTGGGCTATGTAGCCGGACCTTGCCAAGGTTGCCTTCCGATCGTCGCTGTACGGCTCTGTCAGAAGATCCGCTTCCACCACGGACGGCGGTGCCTCTCCGCCGCTCGCCGACGGCGCTCCTCGGCGAGGACGGAGTCGCCGATCTCGTTGACGAACGACTCGACGTCCTCGAGAACCGCCCGCGAGGTCTCGTCGAGGGGTACGTCGTCTCCGTCCTCGGTACGCCTGTCCTCGGAGACAGGGGTCAGGGAGCCGTACACGAATCCGGCGGTCGAGAGGCTCCGCTTCTCGAACCAGGTGCAGTTCGCCGGACACGCGTTCGGGGCGTCCGGAGCCGCGTCGAGGGAGCAACCCTCGATGCCGTCCCCCCCGGAGGCGCTCCTCCGGAAGTAGTGGCGGCAGTCGCGACGCATCGGCATGGACGTCCTCCTGGTCGGGTCCTAGTGGGCCGGCAGCCTCAACCGTATTCGCCAACCACCGTCGGTTTCTCTTCCAGGCATCCGGACTCCGCCCTGCTGCGAGCGTGCCGGCCGCCTGGGACCGCCATGGCGCGCCGATTCGGTCCCCACATGCAAACCAACGCGCCAAACCCCCCACCGCCATCCACATGGCGCGCCGATTCGGTCCCCACGTGCAAATCAACGCGCCAAGCCCCCCGGGGTACCGCTGCGTCAGGCTCCCGTGACGGCGAGAACTACTGCTGCCTGCCCCAGTCCGATGAGAGCGCCGAGGACGCCACCGACGATGATGATCGTCTTCTCGTCCTCGGTGAAGATGCTTCGCAACACGGTCTCGAACTCGTCGGGGGACAGCGAAACGAGGGCGTTCTCCAGCGTCGCCGCCACCTCCAGCCGCTTGGACAGGTACTCCTGGATCTCCGGAAGAGCACGGGGGAGCGCACTCTGGAGGCTCGCCGTGAGGGCACCCATCACCCGAGCCTGGGCAGAAGCCTCGACCTCGACACCGAGCAGCGAGGCCGCCATGTCGAGGCTGGACTCGAGTTCTCTCTCCAGCGTCGCGAGGCCGACCTGGAACAGGCGTGCTGCGTTCGGGCTCGCCGCGAGGTGCGCGAAGATCGTCTCGGGGGTCAGGACCTCCTCGGCGAGCATCCCTGAGTACTCGTGGGCGATCTCCTCCTTCCGTGCGTGGAAGAGACCTTGGTAGGGAAAGATACCGAGGTAGCGTGTGCGCTCCTTGGGCCTGAAGATCATCTGTATGGCGAGCCAGTTGTTCACGACACCGTCGAGTGCCCCCACGAAGGGCATCAGCCACCATCTTTCGAAGAACACGTATCCCACCGCACCGAAGAGGCCAAGGAGGAATCCGAGAATCCCCCCGTAGCCGATGACGATGTTCAGATCGCGACCCGCGACCCGCAGGACGAGGCGAGCCAAGCGGTTTGCGTTCTCGCCCGAGAGCTCGGCGACGATCATCCCCTGGAGGTCGATGGACTCGGCAAGGACAGGCTTCAGCTCTGTGACGAGAGCCGAGGCAAGGCGCCTGCCTTCGGCCTGAAGTTGCTGGGTGATGGCATCGCGGGCCGGCGGGGCCATCTCCTCCCAGAGGCCGGGCTTCACCGCCTCGGCCAAGGCGGGGAGAGTCGTCGGCGCCTCGTCCTCGATCATCGGGCCGAGGAGCGCGGCGAACTCCTCTGGGTCGATCCGGTCGATGAGCGTCTCGACACCCAGTCCCGCCTGCAGCACGGTGTCGGCGATACCGGCGGCGAACTTGGGGGCACGCCGCTGCACGATTCCCTGCCACCCGATGGGGCCGATCCCGACCCACCTCTCAGGGTGGAATATGAGCTTGATCGCCACCCACTTCGTGACGATGCCGATCACCGCCATCATGAGCGGGATCACGACGAAGACGAGGCCCGTCCCCAACGCTCACCT
>QWHP01000351.1 GCA_021404985.1 Actinobacteria bacterium ATB1 | reverse complement strand
CGGGGAGGTGAACACGAACGCTATGTACCCCGCCGCCACGACGATCCCGCCCTGTGCGAAGTTGACGACGCGCGTCGTGGCGAAGACGATGTTGATCCCCAGGGCGATGAGCGCGATGGCAGATCCTGCGGTCGCCGTCGAGATGAGTATCTGGACGATGTCTCCCACAGGGTTCTCCTATCAGTGCGTCTCACACTCGCGGGGGCAGTTCGTGCCCCAACCTTCTTCGATGATCTGCTTCATGACCTCGGGATGGCGTCTCGTGTTCGCCTCCCGGGTGGGCCGGACGAGGTGGGTCGGGCCGACGTACCCGGTGGGGAAGACGTCCTCCCACTCCCTGCCGACGTCGTAACCGGCGCGCGCCGGTTTGCCACCCCTCTCGAGCGTCACCATGATCATGTCGTCGGGATGCACGGCGAGGTGGTTGTCCGCCGTGAACTCGTAGGGCATCGCAGCGAACGTGACGGGACCCATCGTCTCGACTGCGCGGATCATGCCCTCGCGATCCTGGATGTTCCCCGTCTTCTCCACGGCCTTCATAATCATCGCGAGCGCGTTGGCTGGGGTCTCCTCTCCACCGCTGGGAAAAGTGTCCAGGTACTCCTGCAGCCAACCGCGTATCGCGAACTGCGGCAGGTAGATGAGGCCGCCGATGTGCCAGGCCGTCAGCGTGCCCGCCTTCGCGGACTCGCCGGCGAGCTCGGCCCACTTCTTCTCCCCGAGTGCGGCCGGAGACCCCATCAGCTGGGGGTTGGTGCCGGCCTTGGCCTCGTTGATCGTTGCATACGCCCGTCCGGCATCGTCTATCTGTTTCACCGCGTTGGCGACGTCGGTCGCGAGGCCCCAGATCCAGAAGGAGTTCGGGTTCCCGATCTTGGAGAGCTGCGGTCCGAAGTTCGAGTTGTTCAGCGTGTACGTGACCACACTCGAGAGGGACATGCCCACCTTCGAGAGGCTCGAACGCGACCGGTCGACGATCTCGCCCCCACCGGTCGTATCGTCGTACATGAGCGCCACACGGCTGTAGCCACGGTCGTTCGCGCAGTAATCGGCCATGAGGTCGAGCGACCAATCCGTCGGCAGGAGGAACTGGAAGACCGGACGCAACGCCTGGTTCTGGGGATAGAGATTGCCTTCCGTCTTGAGGTCGGCGAAGGCGGCGGCGACAAGGAGCTGATCCGTCGCGATCCTGTCCTGGAGCTCCGTGATCCCTCCGGGGACACCGAAGACGAGACCGGCATAGTCACCGGCCCCGGCGATGTCCTGGTAGGCGTTGATCACCTGCTGCACGTCGGCAGCAGAGATGTCCTTGGGGATCACACGGACCTTTCGTCCGCCCACACCCCCGGTCGCGTTGATGTGCGCGACCGACGCGTCGAGGGACCGCTGGAGGATGGCGCCGACGAAGGAGCCGATACCGGAGTACGGCCCGATCGCTGCCACCTTGATCTCGTCCCCACCCTCGCCGAAGGCACCACCGTCAGTGTTTCGGCTGGCGAGGAATCCCGAGTCGGCGTCCAGCCCCCCCTGGCCACATGCCGTGATCGCGGAGGCGGAGAGGATGCTCGCTGCGGGAAGTGTCCATCCGGCCTTGAGCATCCACTGGAGGAGACGGCGCCGGGCCACGTCGGGGTTCGTCTTGGCGTTGCGCTCGATGAAATCGCGTTCGCGGTCCTCGTTCACTGTGCCCTTCACTCCTCGAAGAGGTTGATGTTCTCGAGTGACGGGGCAGACCCCGGAACGGCGACCCAGAAGCCGCCTGCGGAACGGACGTCGGGGAACTGCGCACCGACATAGGTCTGGGACGCCGACGTCTCCCGGTTGTAGGCGGTAATGGCGTAGTCGTCCTTGGTCACACCGTATGCCGTTGTGAGATCGTATGTGGCTCCGATTCCTTCGGACACAAGTCCGTCGAGTCCCTCGAGGACTCCCGAGGCAGTACTACCTCCCTTCTCCGCCGCGGCCACGGCGAGGAGGCCCGCATCCGCCGAGAGGATGTCGGCGACATCGAGGTTCGCAGTGGCCATCTTCTTCGCGAGATCGCGGCTCTCGTAGTAGTTCACGACGGCCGGCGTCGGGTTCCAGGGACCTCCGGCTATGCCAGTCGTGAGCGTTCCTATGCGGACGGGAGGTGTAAGGGCGTTGATGTCCTCGGAGCTGAGGTTCGGCGTCGCTGCCCTCGGCGCGATGAACATCTGGGCAGCCTGCCCCGTCACGTGCCACTCCGTGACGAGCTTGAACGTGTTCGACGAGTTGGCGAGCAGGAACACTGCCTCGGGCGCCTTCTCCCCCACGGCTGTCAGGCGTTCGCGCAACTTGATGGTCACGTCCACGGAGGGCTCGTAGTCGAGATCCGCCACGGAGGTCAGCCCCTGCTCGGCAAGAGCCGCGCGGACATGTGCCTGGAGTGAGATCGCGTAGGGGTCCGTCTTGTCCCAGATCAGGGCGACCTTCGTGTACCCACGCTCCCGCGTTGCATACTCGACCATCTTCTGGGCCACCGACGGATCGGAAAGTGCGGTCATGTAGGCGTTGTCGTGGCGTTCCACGAGGAGCTGTGTGGAGTCATAGGGAAGTATCACTGCCACCCCACGCGCCTCGGCCGCTGATACCCCCGCCTCGACCTGGGGTCCGACCGAGCCGTAGACGATCACGTCTGCCCCCTCGTCGATCAGGCTGTCTACCGCTTCCACGGCCCCTTCGGAAGTGCCGAGGTCGTCTTCGGAGATCACCTCGACCATGCCGTCGTCCGACCCTGTCGCGATGCTCGGCGCCTTCGTCGTCGTCGTGCTCGAAGTGCTGGTCCCGTCGTCCTCGCCCGGTGTGCCCGTTCCGTCCTGCCCCGAATTCCCCGGCTCCGTTACCCCCGCGGAACCGAGATCGGCGGAGCCCGAAGAGCTCCCCCGGTCGACGCCGGTCCCTTCACCTGCTGTCTGTTCGGGCGTCTCCTGCGACTCTGCCGGGCGCGTCGTGGTGGTGGTCGTCTCGTCCCCGGAGTCCGATGCGGAATCCCTGCCTGCCGCATCCCCGGCGACGAGGGTGGGAACCACATGCGTCCCGTTGGCGAGGTTCTGGAAGTCCTTGCCGTCCCCTGCGGAGGAGATGACAAGCCCGATCGTCAACGGAGCGGCGAGGTCCTTGCCGTAGACCGGTGCCTCCGTCCCGCCCGGTCCTGCTCTGCCGGTCTCGTAGTTGCCTCCGGAGAGGTCACGAGTGTTCGAGTCCGACGTCTTCTGAGAGCTGTTGCAGGCCGCCGACACGAGACCGAGCACGACCAAGGCGGCGAGCACGGCGAGGCGCCGCGGGGAGGTCATGGCTTCACCCCGACGGTCTCCAAGACGAAGATCACGATCCCCTCGGCGTCGCCGTTGGCGTCCGATGCGGCCCCCATGAAGGCCGAGTAGGCCTCCGCCCGCTCGAGGCCAGCCTTGGAGAGAGCCGTGTTCAGGTCGCCCTCGATCTGGACTCCACCGACTGCGCCGATGAGGAGCGGCGTACCGGTGACGGCAGGCTGGAGTTGCTCGGCAGCACCCGCCAGCCCGTCGCGGATCGCCGCCAAGGATCCG
>QWHP01000350.1 GCA_021404985.1 Actinobacteria bacterium ATB1 | reverse complement strand
AGGATCGGGTCGACGATCTCCCAAGTCCGCAGTACCGAGTCGGCCCTGCCGAAGAGTGACTTGTCCCCCACCATGGCCGCACCGATCAGGAGCTCGTAGGGCTCATGCTCATGTCCGAGGCTCTCCGCGAAGTCGGCGTTGAGCATGATCGTCGACGACGCGTAGCCGGCTCCCGGCTCCTTGGCCTGCATCTCGATCGTGACGCCGTCGGGTTCGGTGAACCGGAAACGGACGCGGTTCGGAGGCGGAGCCGAGAGGCCCGAACCCGCGATGTTGAGACGAGGGGGATTGCGGAACGTGACAACGGCCTCGGTCGCTGTGAACGCGAGCTCCTTCCCGGCCCGAAGGTGGAACGGCACCCCGGCCCATCGCCAGGAATCGACCCACATGGTCGCGGCGAAGTAGGTCTCGGTCTGGGAGTGAGGCTGCACACCTTCCGTGTCGCGGTAGGTGCGGTACTGTCCGCGAACCACCTCCGCCGCGTCCATGGGACGTGTGGCGCGGAACACCTTGACCTGCTCGTCATGGATCGCGTCCGTGCTGAGCTCGGCGGGGGGCTCCATGGTGAGAAGGCCGAAGATCTGCATGAGGTGGTTCTGGACCACGTCGCGCATCGCGCCCACACCGTCGTAGAACGCGCCCCTGTCCTGCACCCCGAAGTCCTCGTACATCGTGATCTGCACGTTGTCTATGTACTTGTTGTTCCAGATGGGCTCCACCATCGAGTTGGCAAGGCGGAAGACGAGGAGGTTCTGGACAGGTTCCTTCCCGAGGAAGTGGTCCATCCTGTAGATCTGGCGTTCCTCCAGGCTGCGGTGCAGCGTGTCGTTCAGCTCCACCGCGGACTCGAGATCCCGGCCGAAGGGCTTCTCGACGACGACACGGCAGCTCCCCGTGAGACCGTGCCGGGAGAGCTGGTCTACGACCGTCCCGAAGAAGCTCGGTGGAATGGCGAGGTAGAACAGCGGGAACTCCGACCGTGCCTCACGGAGACGGTCCGCAAGCGTGCTGAACGTCTCGTCGTCAGAGTAATTGCCCGGAATGAAGTGGATCTGCTCCCGCATCTTCTCCCAGGTCTTGCCCTTGACGTTCTTGCCGTGCGCGACGAGGGACGCCTCGGTGTACTTACGCATACCCTCGTCGTCCCAGTCCGAGAGGGCGACACCGACGATGGGCACGTCGAGCTTGTGTCTGACCGCGAGGTTGAAGAGGAGGTTGAAGAGCGAGGGAAGAACCAGCTTCTTGGCCAAGTCGCCCGAGGCCCCGAAGAGCACCAAGGCGTCGCAGACCTTGCGACGGCTGTTCGTCGTGACCCTCTCGACCTCTGTCTCGGCTTCGATCACGTCCCTGACTCCCTCGGATCTCCACATATCCCGCGCACGCGCAAGATACACGTGTTCTGGAAGGGCACGTGCCGGATCCGCGTGGTAGACCCCAAGGGATGGAAGGACTCGTGCGCATCATGACGCTGAACATGTGGAACGTGGCAGGACCGCTCATCGAGCGGATCGCCGAAACCCGCCTGTGGGTACGGATGCTGCAGCCGGATGTCGTCTGTCTCCAGGAGCTCGTCGTCAGGGAAGGTGACGCAGGCACGCACTGGGGCATCTGGGACGGCTTGGGCTACGAGCTCTCCTTCTGCGGAGTGATCCCCTTCGGCGATGCCGGGGAGTTCGGCAACGGGATCCTCTCCCGCCACCCGATCGCCGCAGAGAACCGCACGAAACTGCCCGGCCTCGACAAGGACGAGAACAGGCACGTCCAGCACGCTGCGTTGACCCTTCCGACAGGCCAGACCCTGCACGTGTTCAACACTCACCTCAACTGGCGTCTCGACGAGGGATACGTTCGCCAGGCCCAGGTCCAGGCGTTGCAGTCCTTCGTCGAGGAGACTGTGGGAGCCATGCCCGTCGGCTCGCAACCGCCGGTCGTCTGCGGGGATTTCAACGCCCCGCCCGAGACGGACGAGATCGGCTACATGGCCGGCGCTGTTGCCCTGGACGGCCGGACCGTCGTCTGGCAGGACTCGTGGCGTGCGGCCGGAAGCGGGGAGGGCCACACTTGGGACAACCGCAACCCGTTCGCATCCACGGACCATGAGCCGCGCCGCCGGCTCGACTACGTCTGGGTGGGACTGGCGGACCCCACCAACGGGCGCGGACGGGTCCTTCATGCACGCCTCGTCTGCGACACGCCCCTCACAGGGACGTACGCCACCGACCACTTCGGCGTGATGGCCGAGATCGCCGTCTGACACCCCGGGTTCAGGCGTGGGCTTCTGCCCAGGTCTTGCCGGCCTCCACGTCGATGTCCTTCGGGAGTCCGAGGACACGCTCGCCGATGATGTTCCTCTGGACTTCCGACGTACCCCCTCCGATCGTGAGAGCGGGTGAGAAGAGGAATCCGTGGTTCCAGAGCTGGTTGTTGAACATGGCTGCACTCGGCCCCGCACCGACTGCGTCGTTCAACATGGCCGCCGAACCCGCCAAGGCTTTCGCCATGGCGAACACATGCTTGCCGTGCTCGTCGGCGAGGGCCTTGCGGATGGAGGCTTCCGGACCCGGCTCCTTGCCCGAAACTGCAGCCGACACAGTCCGTAGGCGGATGAGGCGGAGCACCTCGGCCTCGGTATGGAGACCGGCGAGCTCCTGGCGCAATATCGGGTCCTGGCAACCACCGTTCTGTCTCACGAGCTCGAGCAGGTCCGTCGCGGTGGGACCGGCTCCCCACAGAGCACCCTCACCCGACAGCGAAACCCTCTCGTTCCCGAGCGTCACCTTCCCCAGAGCCCAGCCGCGATTGACCTCGCCGACGACGTTCTCGGCAGGCAGGCGGACGTCGTCGAAGAACACCTCGTTGAAGGTGTGGACCCCCGTCATCTCGATGATGGGGCGGATCTCGATGCCCGGCAGGTCCATGGGACAGATGAAGTAGGTGATTCCCTCGTGCTTGGGGGCGTCCGGATCGGTCCGGGCCAGAAGGATCCCGAACTTCGAGAACTGCGCCATCGAGGTCCAGATCTTCTGCCCGTTGACCACCCACTCGTCGCCGTCCTTCACGGCACGGGTCGACAGGTTCGCAAGGTCGCTCCCCGATCCGGGTTCGCTGAAGAGCTGGCACCACACCTCTTCACCCGTGAGGATCTTGGGCAGATAGCGAGCCTTCTGCTCCTCGGTGCCGGCATAGATGAGCGTCGGCCCCGCCCAGCCGATGCCGATGACGTTCTGTGGCTTGGGCACCTTGGCGCGCTTGAGCTCCTCGTCGAGGACGATCTGCTGGATCGGGGTCGCGTCGAGTCCGTAGGGCCGCGGCCAGTGTGGGGCCACGAGACCTCGCTCGGCGAGAGCCTGTGGGCTCGGGTTCTGGTTCGCTTCGAGCCAGGCGCGTATCTCAGCCCGGAATTCCTCTGCTTCTGGCGGCATGTCGAAGTCCACGCGTGTCCCTCTCGTGTCGGATGCGGGCGCGGCCCGGAAGGCACCCACTTCGATTCAAGAGGGTCGTGGCGCCCCGATGCCAAACTCCGGCGGGCCCGCCGAGGTGGGCGCTCTCAATTCTCCCCACTCTTCTCGGCCTCGGCCTCGAGGCGTTCCAGTGAGGGTCGGAGGTACTTCTCGGCCACGTACTCGACCCCCCATCTGTTCAGGTGGCTCATGTCCTGGTAGAAGGAAGGTTCCATGACGTCGGACGTCAGGTCCAGCAGGTCGACGTCCTCAGCTTCTGCGAGTCCGGCCAGGAACGCCCTGTGTGCCTCCAGGCCCGGTGCATCCTCGGCGATGAGCGTGGGGGGGATCAACAACAGGACGGGTATCCCGGCGTCCGTCAGCTCTTCGACGGTGTCGGCGAACTGGGCCGAATAGCGGGCGTAGAGCTCCGGTGACGCGCCCTCCGGGTAGAGCTCGTTCAGGTTCCGGTCCACAAGTGCCTGATCGCGCTCCTCGACGCGGTGGTCGGCGGCACCGTGCTCCGGCTTGGCCTGCACCCACTTCGGTGACACCTTCGACTGGACATAGCTCGCGATCGTCTCCGCCGGTACGCCGCGTTCGACGAGAAGCCGGAGAAAATCCGCCTGGAGAGGTTCGGTGTTGACGAACTGCTTGTTGCTCTCGTTGAAGCGTTCGCCGTAGAACGCGAAGGGGTGGACGACGAACACGACTGCCTTGGCCGAATTCCCTCTGCCGAGGAAGAGATCCGTGTAGACGTCGTAGACGTAAGGCCCGGACGCGTCTCGTGAGATGTTCATGACGTCGGCGCCCAAGGCAGCTTCGAGGTACTCGTGGTTCCCGTCCCAGGAGAATTGGCGTCCGTGCGACGGCCCGGCGAACACATAGTCGAACTCCTCGTCGTATGGGATCAGGTTGAGGAGCGCCTGCGTGTCGCCGATCGGGTACCGATTCCGATTTCCGACCCTTGCACACACACCCACCACGACGGCGAGCACGAGAAGGTTGACCGTCATGAAGATCGCGAAGTTCCGGACGATGCGACGCGCCTCCCGTCCGTCGCCGGTCCCGGCGGAACGGGGGTCGTGCCCGTTGGGGCCGGATTCCTCCGGCCCGTCGCCGCGGCTGACCGGGTCGCTCGTGAAGGACGTCACGTCGTCGACCGAACGTGCGGTCGTCTCGATCGTTTCGATCCGCGCCGGTGTCTCAGAATGCAAAGTAGATGAACTCCTGTGCGCCGAACTTCCCGAACAGAACCACCACCCAGAGCAGACCCGAGTACGTCAGCCAGCGGTACCAGTTCCCACGCGCCCTCGTGGCGTTGACGACGGGGTTGAGAGACGAGGCCG
>QWHP01000005.1 GCA_021404985.1 Actinobacteria bacterium ATB1 | reverse complement strand
AACAGCTTGCGACGATCGACGTGATCGCCTCGGGACGCCTCGACGTCGGGATCGGCATCGGCGCACGCGGCCAGGACTACGAATCTCTGGAAGCCTCGACCGCCAACCGTCACGAACGCCTCGACGCTCAGGCCGCCCGACTCAGGGGGCTCTGGTCGGGTGAGCCGCCCGCCCCGGGAGCCCCCGAGCCCGGTCCGCTCCCGGTCCAGCCCGGTGGACCCCCGCTCTACGCGGGCGTCCTCGGTCCGAAGGCCGCAAGGCGCGCCGCGGCCTGGGCAGTCGGAGTTACGGGGTTCAGCCTCAACCTCGACGTCGAGGGTGTCCGGCAGGCCGTCGAGATGATCGAGACGGCCTGGACCGAGGCGGGACGAGAGGACAGGCCGAGGTTCGTCACCGCCTGCTTCTATGCCTTGGGCCCCGATGCTCCTGCAGTGCTGCGCGGGTTCACGGAGCGCTACTTCGAGATCTTCGGCCCCGCGGCTGCACGAGCCACGGCCTCCGAGGCGCGGCTCTCCGATGTAGGCACGCTCGCGAAGGCCTTGTCCCGGGTCGAAGCCGAGACGGGTGTCGACGAGGTGATCCTCGTCCCCGCCGACGTCGACCCCGCAATCGCGGAGGCGACTGCGGACCTGGTCTCAGCGTTCTGACACCCCTTTGCAGATGTGACGCTCGCGGGCGTGGATACCGATCATCTGGTGCGAAACCGGAGCCGCAGGCGGATGATGACGAGCGGCGCGAACGTCGCGAGCGAGACGCTCGCGCACGCTCTTGCGGAAGTAGGAACGGCCCCCGACGAGAGCGACAGCGCCGTCCACGACGTCGGCTGCGGCGCCGGTTGCCTCCTTCTTCATGGTGATGGCCGTCACGAGCCCGGCTGCCGGGTCGGTCGGGGCCGCGACCTCTGCGAGGCCGTGGCCGAACACCGCACTCGCGCGGAAGTGCGTAGCCTCGAGCCGGCCGACCATCGCGTTCGTGAGTGCCGCGGCGCGGAACTCACGACTTCCGCGCCGACCAAGATCGTCGTAGGCCTCTTCGAGCGCACGGTCGGCGATCCCCATGTGGACGCCCGACGTCAACGTGAGGGACCACCGGATCGTGTTCGCGAACGCCGGATGCCAGGCAGGGGCCTCTGCCGGCAGCCGGGCAGCGACGGACGCTGCCCGGACCCGAACGTGCTCGAGAACGACATCGTGGCTTGCCGTGGCCCGCATCCCCATGGTGTCCCAGGTCTCCACGACCTCGACCCCGGGTGCGGTCCGCGGGACGGCCAGGACCAGGATCTCGTCTGTGTCCGTGTCCCGCGCGTTCACTCGAACCACGTCCATGGCGTCCGCCTGCGAGCAGAAGTACTTGCGGCCGGTGACGACGTACTCGTCCCCGACCCGCTCCGCAGTGGTGGGTGTCGACGAGGCCCCTGCGACAATCGCTTCCGCGCCCGTGGATCCGAGGACGATTCCGTCCGTCGCGACTCTGCGCAGGGCCGCCTCGTTCGCGCTGGGCGCGCGCCACCCGTCCGCGCCCGCCCCGACCTGAAACAGGTGCATGTTGACTGCCAGAGCAGTGCTCGCACACCCCCCCAGCATGCGCCGGGCGCGCACCACCTCATCGATTCCGGCATCCGACCCACCGAGATCGGCCGGCACGGAACCTCTCAGGTAGCCGTACTCACGCAGCTCGGCATACGTCTCGAACGGGACTCCCCACTGCGGTCCAGCTCCGAGGCCCGTGTGTCGGCTGCACGCTTCACCTTCTCTGCGATATCCACCATGTCGTACACGTCGTTCTCCTTGTTCGCTTCGGTCTCTTGCGAACGTACGAACGCGTCGAGGCGGGGACCAGTGCGCGATCCGGACCAACCCGGCACTGTTTCTGTACCGGCCGGCTCGTGCCGGGGGAACGGGGACGAGGGGTATGTCGAAGTCCTACGGGCAGTACTGCCCGATCGCGAAAGCTGTCGAGGTCCTGGGCGAGCGCTGGTCGGTACTGGTCGTGTGCGAGCTCCTGATCGGGTCCACCCAGTTCAACGAGATCGCGCGGGGCCTTCCGACGATGTCTCGCACGCTCCTGGCCAAACGGCTCCGCCAACTCGAGGCGGCAGGGCTGGTCGAGCGGCTCGACGGGAGCTATCACCTGACACCTGCCGGGGAAGACCTGTGCCCGCTCGTCTTCGGCTTCGGTGTCTGGGCGGAGCAGTGGATCCTCGAGGACCCCACGGTAGAGGAGCTCGATCCCCAACTCCTACTCTGGTGGGTGCACGGTCCTCTTGACACTGATTCGCTGCCCGACAGGAGGGTCGTGCTCGAGTTCGAGTTCACGGAAGTTCGATTTCACGGACGATCCCCGCCGGTTCTGGATCGTGATCGAGCCCGTGGGCTGTTCTGTGTGCCTGACGGACCCGGGATTCGACGTGGATGCCTGGATCACGTCGGACGTCCGAACGCTCCACATGGTTCTCATGGGTCGGGAGCAGATCCGTGCGGCGATCCGCGATGGCCGTGTCGCGCTGACCGGGACCCCTGCCCTGGTCAGGCGGCTACCACGGGTTCTGACGCTCACGACCCTCGCGGAGCTCGCGGGGATGGATGGGCTCAGGCAGGGCTCATGAAGGCACGGTTCCCGTAGTGGTCGACGTGTACGACCTCTTCGATCGGTATCCGCTTCGTCGGACCGTACCTGCCCTTCGCCCATCCGATCGGGATGATGCAGACCGGGTTCACGTTCCAGGGCAGGCCGAGGATGCGTTTCGCCGCGGGCACGAACCAGATCGGCAGCGTCTGGAGTGACGCGCCCAGACCCACGGCCCTGCAGGCGAGCAGCAGGTTCTGTACGGCCGGATACACGGAGCCGTAGAACGACGACACGGAGATCTGGGGAAACCCGACGGGCGCGTGCTTGAGGGTTCGCCGGTAGCAGGGGATCACGAACACGGGTATGTCCTCGAAGTTCTCCGCCTGCCACTGACCGGGCCGGACCTGCCTCTTCGCCTCGGGATCGCCCTCTACCGACCGCCGCACCAGAGGGTTGAACGTCCTGTAGAGGACGCGGTACAGGCGCGCGAGTCTCGCCTTCTGCGCGCGGTCCTTGACCACGATGTAGGCCCAGTCCTGCGAGTTCGAACTCGTCGGAGCCTTCAGCGAGAGCTCGAGGAGGCGAAGCAGCAGATCGTCGTCCACGGGATCGGTGTGGAGGCGTCGGACGGCACGCTGCGTCTGCATCGCCTCGATCATGGGCATCTCGAGGCGGGCAAAGGCCTCTTCGGTGTCGACAGGCGTGTCGGTCATGAGTGTCCTCCTCGCCACGAGGCTATCGAGGATGCGTCCGAGCGAGCATCGCCACATGCTTGAATCAGCTGCGGCAAGTCGACGAGGCCGGGGGTAGCGGTGCCGGATCTGCAGGGTCTGCTGGCAATCGACCCGGTTCCGTGGGCACGGGCACAGATGGCATTCACGCTCGCCGTGCACATCATCCTCGTCCCCCTCGGAGTCTCGTGGGCCTTCATCACGCTGATCGCCAACCACAGGGCGATCCGCCGCGACGACGCTGACGCGCTGGAGCTGGCGCAGCGCTGGTCGAAGGTCATGGCAGTCACGTTCGCCGTCGGGGCAGTGACCGGGACCGTCCTCACGTTCGAGTTCGGCATCCTCTGGCCTCGTTTCATGGGCGCCTACGGAGCTGCGTTCGGCATCCCGTTCGGCATAGAAGGGCTCTTCTTCTTCACGGAAGCAATCTTCATCGCCATCTACATCTACGGGTGGAAACGTCTGCGGCCGTGGCCACACTTCTGGACTGGAGTGCCGATCGTCCTCGCCGGTCTCGGTGGGACGTTCTCGGTCGTGGCTGCCAACTCGTGGATGAACCAGCCGGCCGGTTTCACACTCGGCTCCGCAGGGAAGGTCGCCTCCGTCGACCCGATGGGTGTCATCTTCAACCGGGCGACACCCTACGAGGTGACGCACATGATCTTGGCGGCCTACGTGGTCGGTGGATTCCTGGTCGCGTCCGTGTATGCGTTCTCGCTGCTGCGCGGCCAACACGATCGTCGGACGAGGATCGGGTTCCTGATCCCCTTCACCGTCGCCTCGATCGCGATACCCCTCCAGATCCTGGTCGGCGACTGGGCCGCACGGTCCGTGTTCGAGGACCAGCCGGCGAAGTTCGCAGCCATGGAGCTCGTCACCGAGACCTCGTCCGACGTCCCCGAGACACTCGGCGGCTGGATGGACGAGGACGGGGACGTGACGGGCGGCGTCCCGATTCCCGGCCTCGCCTCATGGCTGTCCGGCTTCAGCACCGACACCGTGATCCAGGGGCTGGATTCTTTTCCCGCCGAGGACCGCCCGGCGACCCGGCAGGTGAACGTGGTCCATTGGGCATGGGACGTCATGGTCGGGCTCGGCATGGCTCTCCTCGCACTCGCGTTGTGGTTTGCCGTCCTCTGGTGGCGCAAGCGTGACGTCTCCGAGTCGAAGTGGTTCCTGCGCGCGGCGTCCGCATCAGGGGTTGCCGCGATACTCACGATGGAGGCCGGCTGGGTCGTCACCGAGGTCGGCCGGCAGCCCTGGATCGTCTACGGCCAGATGCGGGTTGTCGACGGCGCGACCACGAGCGAGGGTGTCTGGGTGTCGTTCCTCGTGATCCTCGGCGTCTACGCCGCGGTGGCCACCGCGACGGTCCTGGTCCTCAGGTCGATGGCGCGGCGCTGGCGGAGTTCCGAGGCTGAGGCCGTGCACGTCCCCTACGGGCCGCGACCCCCGACGCTCCGGGGGGACGCAGCGTGACCTGGGCCGAGCTCGTCGCCGTCGTCCTCTTCCTCGGAGTCCTCCTCTACGCGGTCTTGGGAGGAGCCGACTTCGGTTCCGGTTTCTGGGATCTCGTGGCCGGTGGCGCCAAGCGGGGCGCAGGTCCGCGCCGCGTGATCGACCATGCCATCGGCCCGGTGTGGGAGGCGAATCACGTCTGGCTCGTCTTCGTCCTCGTCGTGCTCTGGACCGGGTTCCCAGAGGCGTTCGCGTCGATCACGCTCACCCTGTGGATCCCTCTGTTCCTCAGCGCCGTCGGGATCGTGTTGCGGGGCTCGAGCTTCGCTTTCCGACGCGTCGTCGACACGACGGGGAGCCAGAGGGTCCTCGGCGCGACGTTCGCGCTCTCGTCGGTACTGGTCCCGTTCTGCATGGGCGCGATCGCCGGCGGGATCGCGTCCGGACGCGTACCATCCGAGGGAACCGCAGGCGACATCTGGGGCGCGTGGTTGAACCCCACGTCGATCCTGGGAGGCGTGCTCGCGGTCGTCGTCTGTGCGTACCTCGCGGCCGTGTACCTCGTGTGTGATGCTGCGCGCCTGGACGAACCCGCCGTCGATGCGTACTTCCGCAGACGCGCCGAGGTGGCGGCGGTTGTCGCGGGGGTTGTCTCGGTCGTCGGCATCTTCGTGCTGCGCCGGGACGCCGAGTACCTGTTCGGCAATCTCACGGGACGGGGACTGCCACTGATCGTCGTCTCGGTGATGGCGGGCGTTTCCACTCTCGTTCTGCTCACCCGGGGGAGGCACGCCCTCGCCCGTGCTGGTGCAGTCCTCGCCGTGGCTGCCATCGTCGCCGGATGGGGGGTCTCGCAGTGGCCCTACATCCTTCCCGAGTCACTGAAGGTGGACGCAGCCGCGGCACCCGAAGCGACACTCGTCACGTTGACGATCGTCACGGTCGTCGCCGTGCTCGTCGTCGTACCCTCACTGTTCCTCCTCTTCTGGCTCGACCAGCGGAGCCTCCTCGACGACATCGATTCGACCGTGGGTCGCTCCGTGACACCGGCCGAGCCTGCCGAATGAGTCAACCGGGAGACACGCCGGGAGAGACGACCAGCCGGTAGCCGGCGTCGATCTCCTCCAGATCGAGAAGATGTCCGTACTTCCGGTGCCAGGCGCCGGACGTGACGTCCTCGGCAAGGCATGCCCATGACAGCCTCGACACAGTCGCTGGGGAGCCGCGCGAACCCTGAGATCCCAGCGCGCACTTCGGGATCGAGGTAGGCCGCCGGACGGCGCCACCACGCGTGGCAGAAGCCGTCGAGGCAGTCGTGCGGTACCGGCACGATCTCGACATTTCCACCCCCGAGTGCGTCAGCTACCTCGGACAACCGGATGTGGCCCTCGTCCAATCCGGCCATCGCAAGCAGGTAGTCGGCGACGAGCCACTGACGCTCGTGGACCTCCCTGTCGAAGGTGAGGACGACAATCGGCCCGGTTGTCACACGTCGTGTCTCGGCGAGGCCCGCGAGGGAGTCGCCCCAATGGTGGACGGTGAGAAGAGCGGTGGCGGCATCGAAGCAACCGTCGGGGAAGGGCAGGGACTCGGCGACAGCCCGCACCACCGATGCCGCCCCCGCCGGTCTCTGGGAGATCATCCTCCTCGCCGGCTCCACGGCGACCACGGACTTCTCTGCCGGTTCGTAGGACCCGCTGCCAGTACCCACGTTCAGCACGCACCGTGCGCCTCCGAGGTGACGCCGGATGTGCCGTTCGATCCGGGGGTCGGAGCGCCGCGTGCGCCGGTAGCCGACCCCGATCGTCTCGTAGATCGGTCGATCCCGGGTTCTGGGTTCCATCGACGGACGCTACCTGCGGGCGTTCTCGGGTTTGCTCGGGTTTGCAGGGAATCATTCGATGTCAAGCTGAGCCTTCAGTGACTTGGGCGTCGCCGCCAACAGGTCCGAGAAGGGTGTGACGTGGACGAAGCCGGGCAGCTACGACGTCGCGTTCACCTACGACCCCCAGACAATGACGCTGGCTGCAGACGTCTCGGGCGGTGTCGGGTCGCTCACGAGGAACCTCTCGACGCCGCTGGGCAATCTCGACAGTCTGCAGATCCATGTCGTCGACCGTGATCCCGGTGGGCAGGTCGACTTCCTGAACGCGACCGTCGATGGCAGTCCCCTCGGTAGCTTCTACGGCAACGGAGACTGGCAAACATTCAAGTTTCCGAGCAAACCCTGAACGACGGCTTCACGATCACGGGCACGCTGGTCATCGACGGAACGTTCGGCACCAGTCAGGAGTTGAGCAAGGTCGAGATCGGCGTCGGCCGTCACCTTTGACGAGCCCACGTCTGTCCTCGTCCCTTCTCGGCCATCAGTGCGCACCGCACATGCTCTGCTATGAGATCGCGATCGTGTAGGCCGGTGAGGGGTCGAGTGACGGTAGCTCCACGGCGAGATCCGGGCCGCTCTGGCTCCAGGCGAGGGGTGTCCCGTCGCCTAGCACCGTGACGACCGAGCCGGGCGCAGCAGTCACATCCTCGAGTACGACTGTGCCCGCGGGGAACTCGTCAAAGACGACGGCGAAGGTGGTGTTCGCGTCGGGACGTGTCGTGAACCTGACGTCGTCGCCGTCACCCGTGCGGCCCTCGGCCCTGTCCCACGGCACGCTCTCGTAGATCGCGTCACCGTTGGTGTCGAGCCAGCCGCCCACGCCCTCGAGGACCTCGACTTGCCAGTCGGGGAATGAGCCATCCGCCCTGGGTCCGACACCGAGGAGCAGGTTCCCGTTCTTGCTCACGTGGTCGGCGAGGTGGTGGATCGTCTCGGCTGTCGTCATCGACCGCGGCGGACCGTCCGTCTGGTTGCATTCGAACGTGACTCCGATGTCCCGTGTCGCCTCCCACTTGCGGTCCGAGATGTCAGCCAGCACCTGGTACTCGGTCGCCGAGAAGTCCCCGATCGGGTTTTTCGGGGCCGGAACCTGGCGCAGCTCCAGGGGCAGCAGCATCCAGATGCGGTCGAGGATGTCGCCCACGACCTGGAGGATCCAGGCGGTCAGGGCGTCGCTGAGAGGATCCTCGGGTGTGATCGCATCCTGGGAGAAGCGGTCGTTCACCACACTATCGGGCACGGCCGCGTAGTAGCGGTCGAGCAGGGCGCCGAGATCGGCACGGGAGGGGAGGGCGACGTCGTTCCACAGGAGGTCGGGTTGATAGCGGTCGATCAACCCCGTGTAATGGGCCGTCACGTCGTCCGCGTACCGCTGCGAGCGGGGTATGGCCCCGAGCCCCGACCCGAATCCGCGGATCACCGTCGGGTTGTTGGTCCAGTCGTACCCGCCCGAGTAGTAGAGGCCCATGCGCAGACCGGCTGCACGCATCGCGCCGGTCAGGTCGCCGACAGCATCTTGCGTCGTGTGGTAATCGGGTCCCTTGGCCGGGTTTTCCACAGCGCTCGGCCAGAGCAGGAATCCGTTGTCGTGCTTCGTCGTCAGGACGAAGTAGCGTGCGCCGGCGCCGGCGAAGAGCTGCGCCCACTGGTCCGGATCGAACGCCGCGACCCCCGCGTCGAATGTCGGGACGAATCCGTCGTAGGGGAAGCCGGCTCCGTACGTGACGGCGTGATGCGCCTCGGTGGCGCTGCCCGGAATCTGCAACGTGTTCAGGTACCAAGCGGCGTAAGGGTTGTGGCGGAAGTAGTACCGCGGTCCTCTCACATAGAGGGTGTCGTAGATCGTTCCGGAGGGCTCGGCCCACCCCCGTACCGAATACGGGCCCCAGTGGACGAAGATCCCGAACTTGGCGCCCGCATACCACTCGGGAAGCGGTCGTTCCTCCGCGACCTGCCCGGAGACAGGGGCGGGCGCCCAGGCGAGTGCGACGACCGCGACCATCGCCGTGGCAAGGACAAGTCCCCGCCGGCGTCCTCCGGTCCACGATCGGCCGTCCGCCGCCGCCGCCGGCAGAGCCACGGGCACGCAAGGCCGCCCGCCTGTGACCGTCACGATCCTGCTTCCGATGACGCCGCCGTCGAAAAACGAATGGGAGCGTATGCATTGGGCTCGCCGCCACAAGATCAAACGGCAGTGGACCTCGATGGTCGCACTGGAGTTACTCGCCGCCGAGGTTCCCCGCTGCACGGCCGAGACCATCTCTCTGTCTGCCGTCGTCCGGTTCCAGCGGCGGGCGGCCCGCCGCGACCCACAGAACTATGCCCAGACTCTGTGGCATCTGATCCCGGACGCTCTCGTGCAGGGGGCTGGCTTGTCGACGACGACGACGGACGGATCACCTGGCCCGAGAACCTCGGAATGACTCTCGACGTCGGTCCGTGGCCGTCAACCGAGATCCGGATCGATCTCGGGTGCTAGTTCGTCTCATGGCAGATTCGGCATGGTCTGGATTTGCTGCTGGTCCAAGTATGGGAACAGTTCCATGTGTGGGTTGTCGACCCGCCAACGTTTCGAGTCTGGAATGTCGAGACCCTGCGGGACCGGCTGGCCCGACTCGGGCGCACGACACAACTCCCGCAACGTTGCTATCACTGCAACGTCGGCAGGGACGAGAACCATGATCTCGCCTCGGCAGAACGGATGTCCCTGCCAGTCCTTCTGGACGGCGACCGGCGCACCGCGCGACCGGAGGATCTCGATCAGCTGCTCGACCGCACGGTACGACATACGGCGCTCCCGTCGGCGACGGGACACCTGACCGGACGTCGCCAGACCGATCCACGGACGGTCGGTTCCCCAATGCCAGTGGTACGGCCGCAACGCCCGGGCGGCGTAGCCGACGTTCTGCGACGCGACCACCCGACGCAGCATCGTCTCCCAGTCGGGAGCGTCAACGTGGGGCCACGCCTCATGGTCCGAGACGGCATGCAGCCAGCCGTTGTCGGCGTAGGTCCACCGCCAGATGAGCCGAGACACTCCCCAGATGAACGGGACGGTCTCGATCTTGCGTAGGGTGACACTGCCGCCGCTGCCGGTGTAGTGCTCGCGGATGCCCCCAGGCAACCTCCTCCTGCCGTCGGCCTATTAGCTCATTCGAGGCGCTGCTCGATCCGCAGTAGCCGTTCGTTGGCGGACTCGCGGTGACGCCGCACACGCTTGTGGCAGTCGCCCGTCCGTTTCCCTCTCATCTCCCTGTCCTCCCTGAACTCTCGTGAAGCTACCCGGCGGGGCGGGGGCGAAGCTCGTGGATCTCGATGCGCCAGTCTGTCGTGCTCCCGGCGTCCGGTCCGCCGGCGAGCCGGAGGGTGGGGACCCCATCCCAGTAGTAGGCGGCAGAGAGCACGATCGTGCCGTCCCCGGCGAAGACCTCCAAAGACGTGGTGTCGATCACGATCCTGAACGCCGACGGACCCGTCGGTGGATCGAGGGGGGCCGTGTACTCTTGCTCGAACGAGTCGGCGACGAAACGTCCCGGCGGGGACCGCCGTTCGAGGCTCAGCCCGAGCGGTGACAGCGCGAGAGTCACTGCCTTCGAGGTCTCGTCACCCACTTCGAGGACCAGCCCGGGGTCGCCGGCGGCTCGCCCGGTCTCCAGCGTGAGGTCGTAGGCGAAGATGCCGTCGGATGGCCGTATCTCGACCGGCGCACGCAGCGGCCCGTCGTGGGCGACGACACATCTCCCCCGGAGGGACGGGAGCTCCGCCGTGGGCCGTTGACGGAGCCGGAACCCTCCGCGAGTGGCGACGGCGTCGACGTCGCGGGGGATGCCGAGCGCACCCCTCCATCCGGCCGAGGGGACGGACATGGCGTAGTGCCAGGAGCTCAGCCAAGCCGTCCACGTGGTCCGTCCGCCGGGAGCGTTCCAGAAGGTCTGTGCGGCGTAGAAGTCCGGCCCGTGGTCGACCGGCACCGGCTGGACCCCGGGATCGTGCGCTTCGAAGACAGCGCCGTCGAATCTGCCGGGGATGGCGACCGTGCCGCCGTGGCCGTGCGGGCCGGTGCCGCCCACGGACGCCGTGAGGAACCAGCACGTGTCCTCGGAACCGTCCACCGGAACCTCGAAGAGGTCGGGGCACTCCCAGACCCCTGACTCGGTGAGCTCCGGTGCGAAGCTGCTCGAGCGCTCCCACGAGCGCAGATCGTCCGAGCGGTAGACGTCCACCCGGGTTCCGACTGCGAGCACCATCACCCAGTGGCCCCCCTCGGGAGGCCCCCAGCGGAACACCTTCGGGTCACGGAAGTCCTTCTCGCCCGCCGGGGGGAGAAGGACCGGATTGGCGTCGTACTTGGTCCAGGTGCGGAGACCGTCAACGCTCGAGGCAAGGCTCTGGACCTGGCCCTGCGCACCGGCATGCGTGAAGACCGCAACCGTCGCGCCCTCGCCGAAACCGCCCGAGCCCGCCGTGTCGACGACGGCCGAGCCCGAGAAGATCGCTCCGTGCTCGTCCGGTGCGAGGGCGATCCCGTGGTCCTGCCAGGTGTGGAGGTCCGCGCTCGTGGCGTGGCGCCAGTGCATCGGTCCCCACACGTCCGCCGCCGGGTTGTGCTGGTAGAAGGCGTGCCAGACACCGTCGATCCGGCAGAGGCCGTTGGGGTCGTTGAGCCAACCCGCCGGCGGTGTGAGATGCACAACCGGCCGGACCACCTCGAAGCCCTCGCGCTCCTGCCCTCCGCCCCCATCTGAATCCGACATCCCCCCGAACGATACCGTCCCACCCAAGTGGGCAGGATTGCCGACGCCTCCCGTCGCCCAGACTGCCCACTCGAGCGATTTCCGCCAAGTGGGTGCGTTTCACCGACGCCCACCGTCGGTCAGACTGCCCACACGCCCGAGAGAGCCTCCTCAGGGGATTGAACCCTGGACCCCTTCCTTACCATGGAAGTGCTCTACCACTGAGCTAAGGAGGCGAAGGCCCGCATTGTACCCGGGGTCCTCGGAGCCTTGAAGCGGGATGCCCGAGGCTTCGACCGCGACGCTGGGCCGGCGGCGGTATCCTGCGTCGGTGCGTGCCCACAGCCACATCCGCCCGCCATCCCGACTTCCAATTCGGCCGTTGGTCCTCGTCGCGATCGCGCTCGTCCTCATCGTCGTTTCCGGCTGCGGAGATCCGGAGCAGGACGCCGTACAGCAGGAGGACGAGCCCGGCGTGACGGAGACCACAGTGCCCGAAGACGATTCCGCGGAATCGCCACCGAGCCAGACGCCCGACCCCGAACCGGGCTCGACATCCACCCCGAGCGACCCAGTGGTGGCGGAGTACGTCGGTCTCGACAAGGATGAGGCCATCTCGCTCGCCGAGTCCCAGGGCCGGCCGTGGCGGATAACCCGTGAGGACGACGAGATGTTCCCCGTGACGATGGACTACCAACCCGACAGGATCAACTTCGAGATCGACGACGGCAGCGTGACGGCGGCCACCTTCGGATGAGCGAGACACCTCCCGACACGGCGACGGACCAAACCGGCACGGCGACGGACGAAACCGGCACCACGGCGGAGGTCCACCCCCAGACACCCAGCCGCGCCAGACAGGTCGTCGCGACCCTCGTCACGCTCGCCATCCTCGTGGTCGTGTTCCTCGGGATCTTCCCGAAGTTCGCCAGCTACTCGGACGCCTGGGACGCGATCCAGAAGATGTCCGTCGTCTCGCTCCTCCTCCTCGGCATCGCGACGATCGTCAACGTGTTCGTGTACGTCCTCCCCTATCAGGCGGCACTGCCCGGACTCCACTACGGTCCGGCCTTCGTCGTCCGCCAGACGTCGTTCATGATCAGCAACACGATCCCGCTCGGGGGCGCGTTCGGGCTCGGCGTGCAGTACGCCATGCTCGCCGGATACGGGTTGGGGCCGGGCCCGACCACGGCGGCGATCGGAATCACGAGCGTGTGGAACCTGTTCGTGACGCTCGGCCTGCCCGTACTCGCGCTCCTCGCCCTGCTCGTCACGGGCCAGGCGACCGGCCATTCCCTCTGGATCACGGCGTTGGGCATCGCAGGCATCGGGGTCATGGTCTTCCTCTTCTGGCTCGTACTGCGCAGTGAGGACACTGCCCGCAAGCTCGGCCGGGCGGGAGACCGGGCTGCGACATGGTCGGCGGGCCTGATCCACAAGGATGTCGAGCCCGACTTCGACGAGGGACTCGTGCGGTTCCGCACCTCGACCGTGGACGTGGTCGACGCACACTGGCTGCGCATCACGGGGACGAGCGTGTTGCAGCAGATCGCCCAGTTCTCCATCCTGTTCTTCGCCCTGGTCGGCTTGGGTGCGACGGGGAGCGACGGCATCAGCCTCGCCGAAGCTTTCGCGGCCTTCGTCTTCGCCCGGCTCGCTTCCTTCATTCCCGTCACGCCCGGTGGGCTCGGAACCGTCGACGCAGCCTTGGTGGCCCTCCTCGACTCCTACGGCGTCTCGAACGAGATTGCGCTCGCAGCCGACCTGGTCTGGCGCGCCTGCAGCCTCTTCCCCCAGGTGATCCTCGGTGTGGGGACCTTCCTCTACTGGCGCCACAAGCCCAAGGGCAAGAAGGTCTGACCGGTGAGTACCCGGCCCCACCCGCTCGTCAGGGAAGGCCGGGTGCTCACAGTTCCCGGCGTGTACGACGTCCTCTCGGCGCGCATCGCCAGGGATGTGGGGTTCCCCGCGGCGGTGCTGACCGGGTATGCAGTGGCGGCCACCCACCTCGGAGAGCCCGATGTAGGAATCCTCACCCAGTCCGAGATGCTCGACGTCGCACGGCGGATCTGCAACGCCGTGGACATCGCCCTCGTCGTGGACGGTGACACCGGGGGAGGCGGGGTCCTCAACGTCCAACGCCTCGTCCGTGAGCTCGTCGCGATGGGGGCAGCAGGTGTGATCCTCGAAGACCAGGAGTGGCCCAAGCGATGTGGCCACCTCGCCGGGAAGTCCGTCGTCGACGCCGAAGAGCACGCGGCGAAGATCCGTGCGGCCGTCGCGGCCCGCGGGCCCGACCGACTCCTCGTGACCGCCCGCACGGATGCGCTCGCCACCCATGGCATCGGCGAGGCCCTGGAGCGAGCCCGCCTCTACAAGGAGGCCGGTGCGGACGTCCTCTTCGTCGAAGGACCCCGAAGCAGGGAGGACCTCGCCCTGATAGGCAGAGAACTGCCCGGACCCCTGGCCGTCAACCTCATCGAAGGTGGCGTCACCCCCGTCCTCTCCCTCGAGGAGCTGGCGGATCTGGGGTTCTTCAGCGTCGGATTCGTTCTGTCAGGGCTCTTCACAGCCGCCGCGGCACTCAGGACGGCATACACCGCGATCTTCGCGCGCGGCGCCACGACGGACCTGCCGATGACCGACTTCGCCGCCTTCGCGGACCTCATCGGCACCTCTGAGCGTCTCGCTGCCGACGCCGCGTTCTCGCAGGGCGCAGGGGGCGCCGAACCCGGAGATTGACACTCCGCGGGCCGCTGTCGCCACGGAGGGTCGGAGTATTAGGATCGCGCCCATGACCGCAGACCCTTCGGCCTCGACCGAAGCGGAGACGATCTCCGTCCTCGTCGTCGACGACCACGTGCTCTTCACGCAGAGCCTCGTCCGGCTGCTCTCGGACAGTCCCGACATTCGCGTCGTGGGAACCTGCGTGAACGGCGCCGAGGCCGAGCGTGTCGTCCGCGAGACCAAACCGGACGTCATCCTGATGGATCTGCTCCTTCCCGACATGACAGGTGCGCAGGTCACAGCGCGCATCAACGAGTCGAACGGCCGGGCCCGTATCCTCATGCTCACGGGTCTCGCCGACCGCTCCACCCTCCGTGACGCAATCAGGTCCGGCTGTGTCGGGCATCTCGCCAAGACCGAGTCCGTGGACACCGTCATCGACGCGATCCGCCGTGCTGCGGCGGGCGAGGTCCTCATCGACCCCGAGCTGCGGTCAGAGCTCGAGAACGAGAACGCGCCGGGCTCGACCCTGACGCGGAGGGAACGCGAGGTGCTGGAGCTCCTCGCCGAGGGCATGTCGACACGCGAGGTCGCTGCCACCCTCCACGTGAGCCTCAACACGGCACGCAACCACATCCAGCGGCTCCTTCCCAAGCTCGGAGCCCACTCGAAGCTCGAGGCAGTGGCCATCGCCACGCGGGAAGGGCTCGTGCGGCGCCGGCCGGAGGCGGAATCGGATGCCGCGCCAGCCGGAAGCTGACCCGGATCGGCTCGTACGTTACCTCGGCACGATCTCCTCACGTTTCGTCCAGTCCGAACCGCTCGACTGCGACACGGCCATCCGGCGCTCCCTGGCAGACGTCTGCGCTGCCCTCCACCTCGATGCCGCAGCCATGGTCTCGATCCGTCCCGACGGCATGGTCGACCCGCGGCGTTCCTGGGGATGGTCTGCGTCGAGCCGCGGCGACACCTTCGAGCTGGCGGAGGCTCTCTGGCGCAGCGACAGGGACGTCCTGGCCAGCGGCGTCTCGGTCGTAGTCGACACATCCTCCGCCTCCGGAGAGGCCGGATCCCGCCTGGCGGGATCCGGCCTCAGCTCCGTCCTCATGCTCGCCGAGATCCGGGAGAGGGAGTCCTCAAGGCTGCTCCTCCTCGGGTCATCCACGGCGGGGCTGTGGGACAGCTCAGCGCTCGAGTTCGCCCGGACCGTTCTGAACCTCCTCGTCTCTGCCTGCAAACGACTGGACACGCAGACGAACCTGACGCTCACTCAGCGAGATCTCGAACGGGCGATCGACCTCGCCGGCCTGGGAACCTTCGTCTTCGACTTCAGGACCGGCCTCGTACAACTCTCGGCCGGCCTGGCCCAGATGTACGGCTTCGGGGACGAACCGGTGACGGTGACGGCAGCGGAGACCGCGCAGCGTTACCACCCCGACGACCGCAACTACCTCTTCCATCTCCTCGGCTCCATGACCGAGGAACGCCCGGGAGTTCAGGTCCAGCTCCGCGTACTGCACCCGGACGGGGAGATACGCCTGCTGCGCTTCACGTCCGAGCTCGTAAGGGATCCCTATGGTCGCCCGATCGCCATGCGTGGGACGGGGCTCGACATCACGGCAGTCGAGCAACGCAGCTCCGAGGTCGCCAGGCTCGAGGAAGCCGCATACAGGAGCGAGCTCGAGGCCCGCCTTGCGAGAGGTCGGCGGCTCGAGAGCCTCGGGCTCCTCGCCGGTGGGGTCGCCCACGACTTCAACAACCTCCTCGCGATCATCTCCAACTACGCCACGTTCCTCGAACCGGCCGTCCGTGACGACCACAAGGCGGCCGGTGACCTCGGCGTGATCCGCAAGACGGTCGCCGACGCGGCAAAGCTCACGAAGCGACTTCTGACCTTCGGGGGCCGCGAGGGAGGGTCCCCCCACCGCAGGTCCCTCGATCCCGCGACGGTCGTCCGAGAGAGTGTCACGCTCCTGAAGAGCACCCTTCCCGCGAACGTCAAGTTCTCGGTCAGAGTTGAAGACGGCCTCCCCGACGTCGTTGCCGATCCCGGGGACTTCCAACAGATCCTGTCCAACCTCGTTGCGAACGCCGTCGACGCCGCGGGACCGGACGGGCACGTCGACGTCCGGGTTCGAACCGAGACGATCCCGGTGGATCGTGCCGAGGCCGGCAGGGCCGCCGGTGACTACCTCGTGATCGAGGTGGAGGACGACGGAGTCGGCATGACACCCGAACAGGTCGAGCTCGCCTTCGATCCCTTCTACACGACCAAGGGGAGGCACGAGGGGTCGGGACTGGGTCTGTCGATCGTGCACGGGATCGCGACGTCGCTCTTCGGCTGGGTCCGCATCGACTCTGCCGAAGGCGCCGGCACGACCGTCTCCGTCGGGATCCCGGTCGGCGCTCTCAACCCCGAGCCCGCGGCGGCGGGGCCGAACGGGCTTCCCGGATCTCTCTCGGAGGCAACCATCCTCCTCGTCGACGACGAGGAGGATGTCCTCGAGTCCACGTCGAGGATCCTCCGTGGCGCGGGTTACGACGTACTCGAGGCCAGGACGCCCGAAGGCGCGATCGAGATCGTGAGAGGGTATTCCGGCGTGATCCACCTCGTACTGTGTGACGTGGTCTTGCCCGAGATGTCGGGTTTCGACCTGGTCCGGAGGTTGAGGCAGGAGCGCCCGGAGATCGCTGCGCTGCACATCTCGGGACATGTCCCGCCCGAGCTCTCCGGAGACGACCCGGTCCTGCCCAAGCCCTTCCGGCGCGACGACCTCCTGGGGGCGCTCGACCGCAGCCTCGGTGAGCGGAATGGATGAGGGACCCGTAAGATTGCCCTCCTGGCAGCAATCGAGGTGCACATGGTGAGAACCAGGTCCCGTGGACAGACCGGGAGCACGGACGCCCGGCTGCCCCACTCCCTCGAGGAGTGGAGCTCCTACATGAACGCTCTCGCCGAGAGAAGTGAGGAGGTCTCACGTCGCATCCGTGGAGCCTCGGACCTCGTGAGCCAGGTCGTCGAAGTCCAAGCCGGCATGCGGCGCGGGGCACGGCGTGTCTTTCGGCTGCGGACTCTGGTCATCATCGCGGTCGTCGTGGTCGTTGCCCTGGTGGTTCGCGCAGCTCTGGCAGGGCGACGCGCGAACGAACCCACACCGGAAGGCAGCACGACGTCGTAGCCGTAGATCCTCTCAGCATCGCAAAGCGGGGGACGTGTACCGCGCGAGTCAGGCGGGGACGAGGGTGCGGCGGCGCTCGGCGACGGTGGTGAGGAGCTGCTCCCAACTGTCGGCGAAGGCCTTCACACCCTCCTGTTCAAGCTGGTCGCAGACCGCTCGCATGTCGATACCGAGCGACGCGAGGTCGTCCATTACCTGCTTCGCCTCGTCCAGTCCCTGCGTGAGGGTGGGGCCTGGCACCTCGCCGTGGTCTGCCATGGCGTCGATCGTCACCTGCGGCATCGTGTTCACGGTGTGGGGACCGACGAGGTTCTTGACGTAGAGGGTGTCCTCGTAGTCCGGGTTCTTCGTGCTCGTGCTGGCCCAGAGCGGCCGCTGAAGGTTCGCTCCCCGCGCGGCAAGTGCCGCCCACCTCTCGCCCCTGAACTTCCGACGGAAGGCGTCGAACGCCAGCTTCGCGTTGGCCACCGCCGCCTTGCCGCGCAACGAGAGGGCCTGCTCGGTCCCGATCTCCTCGAGGAGGCGGTCGACGAGCGTGTCCACCCGCGAGACGAAGAAGGACGCCACCGACGAGATCGCTCCGATGTCACGCCCCTCGTCGAGTGCCCGCTCCAGTCCCGCGACGTAGGCCTCGGCCGCGTCCATGTGCCGCTCGACGGCGAAGAGGAGCGTGACGTTCACGCTGATACCGCTTGCGATCGACTCCTCGATCGCCGGGAGTCCCTCGACCGTCCCGGGGATCTTGATGTAGAGGTTCGGCCGCCCGATGCGGCCGTGCAGCTCGGCCGCCTGCCTGATCGTGGCCGTCGTGTCCCGGGCGAGACGTGGCGAGACTTCCATGCTGACGTAGCCGTCCCCGCAGCTCCCACCTGCCTTGTGCACGGGACGCAGGACGTCGCAGGCACTCTGGATGTCCGAGATCGCAAGCTCGAAGAAGATCGCCTCCGGATCGTCCGCGGCCGACGTCCGGATCTGGTCGTCGTAGTGCTCGGACCCGCTGAGCGCCTTGTCGAAGATCGTCGGATTCGACGTCACCCCTCTGACTGCCCGCTCTCGCACCAGGGCCTCCAAGCCGCCGTTCGTGAGCAGTTCCCGGCTGATGTTGTCGTACCAGACACTCGTCCCGAGGGGGAACAACGACTCGAGGGCGTTCGACATCTGCTTCTCCTCTCCGACCCGCCTGGAGCATAGGGCCTCTATTAGGTTGGGAAGTCGGATGACGCAGACCACGCCCGCTCCCGGCACGAAGCGGTTCCACCCGCATGTGCAGCGCTGGTTCTCAGAGACTTTCGGCGAGCCGACCCCCATCCAGGACGGGGGTTGGGACGCCATCTCCTCCGGGACTCACGCCCTTCTCCTTGCGCCCACCGGCTCGGGAAAGACGCTCGCCTCGTTCCTCTGGGCGCTCGACCGTCTCCTCACGGCGCCGAGGCCGCACCTGAGCCGCGGAGTCCGGCTGCTCTACATCTCACCTCTGAAGGCCCTCAACTACGACATCGAACGGAACCTGAGAGCCCCCCTCGAGGGGATCAGGCTTGCGGCAGGCCTCGACGGGACCGACTTGACGGAGGTCCGAATAGGCGTTCGCACGGGTGACACGTCGTCGTCGACGCGGGCTTCGATCCTTCGCCGGCCGCCCGACGTGTTGATCACCACGCCCGAGTCCCTCTACTTGATGCTCACCGCGCCGAAGGCACGCGATGTCCTTCGGACCGTCGAATGGGTGATCGTCGACGAGATCCACTCGATCGCGCAGACGAAACGGGGGACTCACCTCGCGCTCAGCCTCGAACGCGTCGAGGCCCTCGCAGGTCCGTTCCAGCGTATCGGGCTGTCCGCCACCGCCCGGCCTCCGGAGGCAGTCGCCCGTCTCCTGGGTGGCTACGACGACACCGGCAGCCCGCGTCGCGTCGAGATCGTCGACGGCGACGTCCCACGC
>QWHP01000349.1 GCA_021404985.1 Actinobacteria bacterium ATB1 | reverse complement strand
GCTGGCGCGGAGAGCCAGAAGGGACGGAGCGGCCAGCGTTCGTGCCAGCGCATCTTGTGCCCGTTGCCGTCTGTCTGGCGGACCTCGATCCGACACAGGACGAAGGGACGGGACCCGAACGGTGCGAGGACGAGCCTGTCCACCGAGAGTCCGGTGTCGAGGTCCGTCAGGTAGCGGACGTAGCCGGCACCGAAGGTGGGTTGGGCACCGTCGGCGGTCGAGATCCCGTCGATCTCGGCGTAGGCGGCCTGGTCGTGCCAGGCGCGTCTGCCCCGTGCGGTCTCGAAGAGGCGCACCCAGCCTGCGGCCGATGCCATCACCCAGAGCTCGTCGTTTCCCATCCGGTACCAAGGCACACGCGAGGGACGACCGTGGCGGTCGATCGGCACACGCGGCTCGAAGCGGAAGGCGGGGAGCCCCCATTCGTCGCGTGTCCAGCGTCCGAATGCTCCTGCTTCGCTCACGCGGCCACGGTAGCTCGACTGCGAGCGGGAGTCGCGGATCCGCGACACTGGGCGGATGCTGATCGCGTTCGTCTTCGAACCGGAGACCGGCCACCTCCTGCCGCTCGTCCCGATCGCACGCATCCTTGCCGATCGGGGGCACGAGGTGGTCGTGGTGACGAACGCCTCCGGTGTCGAGACGGGGCGACGCACCGGATTCGTGGTCACCGGACCGGGGGAGCGCGCTGACCTCGTGCCTGACGTGATCGTCCGCGACCGTGCCGAGACGCTCTCCGTCGGGGAGGCGCTGCCGCCACGTGCACCGACGGTCACCTGTTCGTTCGGGATCACGGACACCACCGATCCCGTCGTTCCCGCCGAACGCCTCCATGTGTGTCTCGCACCGCCTTCGTACGCCGCGCCTGTTCGGGCAGGTGCACCGGTGCGCCATGCGCGTCCTCCGACCGCAGGACCGGCCGATCCCGGGACCGCCGAAGGCGTGCTCGCCACGTTGGAACCGGAGCTCCCGATCGTCCTTGCGACACTCGGCACACTGCACGGCGGAACGCCGGGATGGTTCGAGGCGGTGATCGACGGGCTCGCCGGGCTCGACCTCGACCTCGTCTGCGCCCTCGGGTCCCGCGACCCGTCCGAGTTCCCGGCACTTCCCGCGAACGTCCATCTCCACCGGACGGTGCCCCAGGCGGCACTCCTCAGCCACTGCTCTCTCATGTTGAGCCACGGAGGCGTCGGGGGGGTGATGGAGGCACTTGCCTGCGGGGTCCCTCTCATCCTCTCGCCCCTCGCCGGAGATCACCACGCCCACACCGATCGCTGTCTCGCACTCGGTGTCGCACGACGGCTCGACCCGGGTGGGATCCACCCCGCCCTCGTACGGGAGACGGTGGTTGGCGCGCTGGCCGACTCCAGGCTCACGGAATCGGCAGGCCGCAGCGCCGGGGAGATCGGGGGCCTCCCGGGACCGGAAGCCGTGGCCTGCTGGATCGAGGCCGCAGCAACCGGGTCCCCGCCGGAGCAGGAGCCACCCTGACCACATCGTGCAAGTCGTACAAGCATCGCTTGAACGACGACGGGGCCGTCAGGGTAACGTGACCGCATGCCAGCGCAGGCCGCCATCGTCGGCATCGGCCATACGGAGTTCGCCAAGAACATCGAGCGCCCCGAGCAGCGCCTCGCCGTGGAGGCGTCACTCGCCGCGCTCTCCGACGCAGGCCTCGCTCCCTCCGACGTCGACGGGATGGTCCGCTTCGACATGGAGACGACCGAGGAGGTCCAGCTCCAGCGGGCCCTCGGTGTGACGAACCTTCGCTTCTTCGCGTCGACCGGCTACGGCGGAGGAGGCGGGTGCGGAACGATGGCCCTCGCGCAGGCCGCGGTCGTGTCCGGACAGGCAGACGTCGTGCTCGCCTGGCGAGCCCGAAAACGGGGCTCCGGCGGCCGCCCCTGGGCCAAGGCCAGTCATCGGGTCCCGGCAGAGAAGCAGTGGTACGTCCCCTTCGGTCTCGTCCGGCCCGTCGACCAGGTGGCGATCCTGGCGCGGCGCATGATGTATGAGGTCGGCGTCACCGAGGAGATGTTCGGGTCGGTCGCGGTGCAGATCCGCAGGCATGCGAATCGTAACCACGACGCCATCATGTTCGACCGCAAGATGGACCTCGACGACTACCTGGCGTCCCGCTTCGTGAGCGAACCGCTACGCGTCCCCGATTGCTGCCTGGAGACGGACGGGGCGCTCGCCGTCGTCGTGACGAGTCTGGAGCGTGCACGCGATCTGCGGCACACCCCCGCAGTGATCGCCGCCGCGCAGATGGGGACCGGGCCGGAGTGCGTGAACATGACCAACTACCACGGGGCCGACCTGCTCGCCGGGCCGGGATCGCAGGTCGCACCCCACCTCTGGAGAATCGCCGGGATCGGACCGGCCGACGTCGACTGCGCCCAGCTCTACGACGCGTTCACTCCCCTCGTCCTCCAGAGTCTCGAGGACTATGGGTTCTGCGCGCGCGGCGAGGCCGGGCCCTTCTGCGCCGACGGCAACCTCTCGATCGACGGCGGCACCTTGCCGACCTGCACCGCCGGGGGCGGCCTGTCCGAGGCCTACGTCCACGGGTACAACCTCATCCTCGAGGGCGTACGACAGGTGCGCGGGGACTCGGTGAACCAGGTCGAAGGCTGCGAACACGTCCTCGTCACGAGCGGCAACGCCGTCCCGACGAGCGCGATCGTCCTGAGGAGGGACCGGTGAGCACCGACGCACGAGAGGGCACGGGCGGTGCCGCCCCACCGCTTCCGGAACCCGACGACCTCACGCGACCCTTCTGGGAAGCCTGCCGCGAGCACCGGCTCACCATTCAGCGCTGTACCGCATGCGGGCACTGGCGCCACTATCCACGGCCCTCGTGCCCGAACTGCCTCTCGTTCGAGTTCGCCTGGGAGAACGTTTCGGGCAAGGGAACGCTGGCATCCTGGGTCGTTGCCCACCCCCCCGTCCTCCCCTACTTCGCCGACAAGGTCCCGCTCCCCGTCGTCCTGGTACAACTCGACGAAGCACCACACCTCCGCCTCGTCGGTGGCCTGCGAGACGCCGATGCATCCGCCCTCGAGATCGGGATGCCAATGGTGGTCGTCTTCGACGACGTGGCCGAGGACTGCACCCTGCCGCACTGGAGACCGGCCGGTGCGGAGGGAGCGGACGATCCGGATCTGCACGAGGAAAGTGAGACGGCCATGAGCGAGAACAACCCAGCGGACAGGCAGGAGCGGATACCGATCGTCGACTACCTCGTCCTCGACGACGGTGAGCCCTACCTCGTCGCCACCGAATGCAGGGGATGCGGCACGACCTGGCTCGGGCGGCGCAACGGGTGCGGTAAGTGCGGGGGACGCGAGTTCGGGACTCAGAGGCTGGCGGGCGAGGGGACCATACGGACGTTCACGATCGTGCAGCGCGCCCCCCAGGGCGTTCCCGCACCTTACGTCTCCGCGGTCGTGGATCTCGACGGAGGAGGGCACGTGAAGGCGAACGTGGTCAACGTCCTCCCCGATCCCGATCACGTGACGCTGGGCATGCCGGTACGCCTCACGACCTTCGACGCCGCGACCGACGACTCCGGCACCCGAGCCGTCGCCTTCGCCTACGAGCCAAGGG
>QWHP01000348.1 GCA_021404985.1 Actinobacteria bacterium ATB1 | reverse complement strand
GGGACTGGCTGCACTTGGGTTCGACGTCGGAAAGATCGACGGTATCTACGGATCCCTGGCACGTCGGGCGGTGGAGGAGTTCCAGCGCAACTGCGGTCTCAGACCGGACGGCATCGCCGGACCCACCACGCTCCGTACCCTGCGGCGCGTCAGTGGCGCTCCCGCTGGTCAGCCGAATCTGGCTGTCCGGGAGCGTCTCAACGTCCGTACCAAAGGTGCCGGCCTCGCGGGTCGTCGCATCTTCGTGGATCCCCGCCCGGGGTCGGGGAACACGCAGCTTGACATGGTGGACCTCCTGGAGATGGACCTCACATACGCGGTCGCGCTTGCCCTGGCCGCAGAGCTCCGTGCATGTTCCGCCCATCCGATGTTGTCACGCGGCCCCGACGACAGTCCCACCCCATCCGACAGAGCCTCGACTGCCAACTGGTTCGGTGCCGACATCGTCGTCAGCCTCGGCATCGCCGAGACGGACGAAGTCGTTGTCAGGCATTTCGGCACCCATCGCTGGGAGTCTCCCGCGGGTGCGAGCCTGGCCCGCCACCTGGGAGCCTCCGTGGCGGCGTCCCTCGACGCTGAACTGCTTCCGAGCTTGCCTTCCACGGATCCGCTCCTACGCGAGACCCGAGCGATCGCAGCTCTGGTACGGGTCCCCGTTGTCGGACGCGACTACGAGCTCCTGGCCAAGGACCTGGCGATCTGCTTGCGAAAGGGCCTCGAGGAGTTCTTGATCGACGAGCAGGCGGATGGCACTTCCGGACAGGAACTCGGGTAGGGTCCTGTGGCGGAGCCGCTGCCTGTCTCAGCCGGTGGACCGAGCGGGTGATTTCGCGGCCTTCGCGGCTTTCGGGCAACTCCTACGTACTCGAGACAGACGTTCGGGTTGAGAGTGGCGGCTGAGCCTGCCGGGAAGCGCTCGCCTCGGAAGGGTTCAGGAGAAGGGGCCGAGGATGAGCTGCGTTATCCTCTCGAGATCCTCGAGGGAACCGAACTCCACGACCATCTTCCCGGCATCCCGCTTCATGCTGAGCTTCACCGGGGCGTTCAGGTACTCACCGAGCAGTTCGCCGACCTCGAGCAAGGCAGGATGGCTAACCCGAGCGGACCCCCCGGCGCCCGACACCGGAGCGCCCGCTGCCTCGCCCTTGACCGCCTCTTCGGCCTGTCGCACCGACCAACCCTCGTCCACACATCTGTGTGCCAACTCCACCTGGCGACGCGGATCCTCGAGCGCGAGGAGCGCACGCGCATGCCCACTGCTCAGGCTCCCGGAGGCGAGCATCTCATGGACCTCCGGCGGAAGGGTGAGGAGACGGAGAGAGTTCGAGATCGAAGCTCGGCTCTTACCCACCCTCTCGGCAAGTGCCTCGTGGGTTAGGGCGAAGTCGTCGATGAGCTGTCTGAACGCCGCTGCCTCTTCAAGAGGGTTCAGGTTCTCCCGGTGCATGTTCTCGAGGAGGGCTTGCTCGAGGCTCTCCTCGTCGGAGGTGTCCTTGACGATGACCGGCAGGTCCACCAAGCCGGCACGGCGAGCCGCGCGCAGGCGTCGCTCGCCGGCGATCAGCTCGTAGCCATCCTCGGAATGACGCACCAGCAGCGGCTGCAGTACCCCCACGCGGGCGATCGAATCGGCCAGTACGTCGATGCTCTCCTCGTCGAACCTGTCCCTCGGCTGGCGCGGATTCGGCCGGATCTGCTCGATCGGAACGTACGTCAACCCCTCCGACCTCACCTCGTCGCTGCCCTCGGGCAGGAGGGCCGAAAGGCCTCTACCCAGACCTGTTCGAGTCATTCTCTATCACCTCTTTCGCCAAGTCCCTGTAGGCGATCGCGCCTCGCGACATCGGGGCGTAGACCTCGATCGGCTGTCCGAAACTCGGTGCCTCGGACAACCTCACGCTGCGGGGGACCATCGCCCTGAACACCTGATCTCCGAAGTGCGTTCTCACGTCCTCCACGACCTGCGTGGCCAACTTCGTCCGTGCGTCGTACATCGTCAGACAGAACCCCGTGATCTCCAGTGTCGGATTCACCGAGCGCTTTATCAGCTCGACGTTGCGGATGAGCGCCCCGAGGCCCTCCAAGGCGAAGTACTCGCATTGGATGGGGACGACGAGCTCATCCGCGGCCACGAGACCATTAATGGTGAGGAGGCCGAGACTCGGGGGACAGTCGATCACGATGAAGTCGTAGTCGTCCCGAATCGACTTCAGCGCCTCTCGCAGCCTCGTCTCCCGGGCGAGCATCGATACGAGCTCGACCTCCGCCCCAGCCAGATCGAGCTTGGCGGGAACGCAGTAGAGGTTCCTTATGCTCGTTGCGACGATCGTGTCCTCGATCGGGCAGTCCTGAATCAGGACCTCGTAGATGGTGTTGTCGAGACTCCGGAAATCGACGCCTATCCCAGTGGTGGCGTTGGCTTGCGGGTCCAGGTCGACAATGACGACGGACTTGTCCCTCCCTGCCAGAGCTGCGGCGAGGTTCACCACAGTCGTGGTCTTGCCGACCCCACCCTTCTGATTGGCTATTGCGATGACACGTGTGGGTCCGCCATCTTGCTGGGACTCCGCGCCCTCAATGGAGTCGTCGCGAGTCTCGAAGGTCATCTCACCGCCTTCCGGCAGTTGCCTTGGCCGGAGCCGCCCAGTTCCAAGCCGCCGCGGGCCCATATCGGATCCGAGGCTTGCTCGCTGCCACGGCTGCTGTGCCACTCTGGCGCCGATCCCCGTCGCTCGGCCAGCGGATGTCGGATCGGCGAAGCGGTATCCTAGCGCCTTCGGCGTTCCCTCCCAGGGATACCCGCTGACTTGCAGGTTTCCCCCTATGCTGCGGCGCCGCGACGCCGCACCAGCGGCCCAGGAGGGAACTTAACCGGCGGACATGAGCCTGAGCACGCTCCGCGGACCCGGGAGTATTCCCATGAGTGGATCCGCCCGCATGGTATGGAATGCGGCCTCCAGATGCCATCGTGCGACGTCCGTCTCTTCGGGTTTCGACGGGATCGAGATGTAGGCTCGGCCACCATTCGCGAGGAAGGGTCGCACGACGGAGATCACGTCGACAGCCTTCCCGACGCCGAACGCGGTGACGATGTCGAACATGACGTCGGCGGACGAAGCCGGCAGGGCGCTCGACACGTTTCCCTCGACCACGGTCGTGTGGTCCAAGCCCAACTCGTCCACGAACTTTCTAAGGCATTGGACACGCAGCTTCCGCGATTCGGCCAGGACTGTCGTCAGCTCGGGATGTCTGATCCTCAGGGGGATTCCGGGAAGACCCGCCCCGGACCCTATGTCGAGCAGGCGAACGCCCGAGAGGCCGTTTGGGAATGCTGCGCCAGGGTGCTCTGCCGCGACGAGGAGTCTGGCGTGAGCCTGGACAAGTTCGGTAACGTCCGCCTGGGAGAGCCTTCGGGAAACCAAGTTCGTACGCGCGTTCTCTGCGAAGACGAGTCGTGCATAGCGGCCGAGCGATTGCGTGCACGGATCGGTGATCCCGGCTGTTTCACGTGAAACGGGGTTGTCGTCCGTTCCGTCGGACGCCGATCCGCCCATCACCCTCGCCTACTCGGGGCTGATCACCACGTATCTCTTCGGATCCGCGCCCTCAGAGTAGCTTC
>QWHP01000347.1 GCA_021404985.1 Actinobacteria bacterium ATB1 | reverse complement strand
GAGCGGCGCTTCGGGCTGAACGACAACGGCTCCGAGACGCTCGAGCAGATCGGCGCCTCACTCGGGATCACCCGCGAGCGCGTCCGACAGATCGAGGCCCGCGCCCTGTCCAAACTGCGCCACCCCTCGGGCTGGCATCTCTCTGCCCTGCCCATTCCCGTTTGAGCCGCCATCGCCGGTGGCAGACTGCGCGTCGCCGTCAGAAGCCGAGCCAGCCCGCAGTCTGGAACGTATCCAGATCCGTCGCCATCACACCGCTGTCGCCCACCGTGTAGATGTTGTCCCCGACTACGACCGAGCGCCGAATGGACATCCCCGACCCCTGACACGCCGGTTCGGCAACGACTACATCCTCCGCCACGCTGGAGGACACGCCCCCGCCGGCAGGAGACGACTGGACCCCTCCGGACGGCTGCGGACATTCGTCAGTCGCCGGGTGCCGGATCTCCCCGACTTGTGCGAGAGTGCCGTCTCCGACTTCGAGCCCGACGACGGCGTCCTGGACCGGCAAGAGGACCAGGTTACGGGGAGCCCAGAATAGGAACGCGTGATGGTCGTACTCCGCCTCAGACCTGCTCCACTCCCCCGCCGCCCATTGCACGAGTCTCCGCGGGTTCGCCGGGTCTGAGACGTCGAAGAGGGAGACCTGTGTCCCGAGCTGCTGTCCCGACTCCGTTGCGTCCTGACCGACACCGAGCAGTCTGCCGTCCGAGAGCGGGTGCAGGTACGCCGAGAAGCCCAGGATCTCCAGCTCCCCCGTCACCCGGGGGGCTGCAGGGTCGGATAGGTCGAGCATGTACAGCGGGTCGGTCTGGCGGAACGTGACGACGTAGGCGCGGTCGCCCATGAAGCGCACACTGTGGATGCGCTCGGTCGGGCCGAGACCGGAAACCTCACCGACAGGCACGAGCTGGCTGTCGCGGGGCTCCAGAACGGTCACGAGGCTCTCGGACGCCGGGAGAAACTCGACTCCGCCCGGACTTGCACCGCGGCTTTCGTCGGTGGATGCAACCCGAAGGTGACCCTCGTGCTCCGACATCGCGAACTGGTTGAGCAGGTGGCCGCGTACGCTGCCGGATCCGTAGTACGTGACGCCGTCCTCCGTCCGGTCGAAGCGGTGCACAACTGTCTGGAGCCCGCCGCCACCGGTATCTCCTTCGGCTGCCATGGGAGCCACCCCGCCCGGCCAGGACCCCGTCGCCACGTACACGGCGGCCTCGCTGGCGTACAGGATCTGGCCGTCTGCCACGACGGTCTCGGCGTCGACGGGCTCTGCGCTCTCCCGCCCGATCGTCACGACGTTGAGCAGGGTCGGTCCGGACGGGTCCTGCGGGCGGTGCACCTGCTCGCAGGCGACCAGGTCGTGAGTGGCGGTCTCGCCCCCGACGGTCGTCGTGAGCTTCGGCAGGAGATCCTCCACGGAGAGCCCGTCGATCGAGCGGCGCAACCACTCGTCGTGGTCGACGGATGTGTCGGGGCCGTCGGGCACGACCGTGGGCGGCATCTGGGGACGATGACTGGTGACCACCGTGACGCTTCCGGTGACTCCCCGCGCCGAGACGAGCGTGCCGTCCACCCTGCTCTCACCCCCGGGCGTCATCCCGCCTGAAGCGTCGATGTCGACGGCAAGTATCCGTACCCACGCCCGGCCGTCGGCGGCGTCGTACGTCTGCCTGATGACCACGAGCCTGTCGTCGTCGAGCAACAACTGGCCTTCGCCACCGAAGCCGAACGCGTCCTCGAACGTCAACGTGTCGACGAGCTGGGGTGTGCCTGCTGAGACGGCGATGCTGTACAGCTCGGCCCCGGACAGGACGTAGAGGCGCCGCCCGTCCGTCTCGACGATGTCGCCCTCGTCGATCCCACTCTCCTGGACGTTCGTCGCGGAGTGCCCAGGGCTCTCCCCGGCTGTCGCCCCGGTCCCATTCGCGACCGAGGAGTCTCCCTCATCCCTTGCCACTGGCGCCTCGGCCGCGTCCGCAGTGACCATCTCGCCGCCGGCGACAGCCACGCCGCTGTAGGAGTCCCGCAGGGCGGACTTCATGTAGGAGAGGAACTCGTCACATGACCCGAAGGGGACGAGGCCCGGCTCTGCGCCGGCCTTCGGGTCGGGGAGCACGAACAGGGCCATCCCCAATGCCAGAAGGAAGACCCCCGAGCCGAGCAGAACGCGTTTTGTCATCATCCCAGTGGCTCCTTCCCGCCTGTGGCGACGCTGTCACAAGTGGGACGGCCCTGGAGGCCGCAGTGTTCCCGGCTTCTCGAGTGATCGAGAAGAATCGTCGGAGCTCGCGGGTCGGGCACGGCGCGGACAGGTGGGGAGGCGAGTGGACCGCACCTGGCAGTCACATTGCCGGAGTGAGCCGACGGCCTTCCCCGGACGGATCACCCCCGCGACCCCTCGATCTTGTAGTCGCAGTCGGGATCCCATTCGAGCTGTCCGAACAACTCGATGAGGCCGGCCTGCTCCCGACGGACGACGAACTCCTCGAGAGCTCTCGTCACGGCAGCCTGCTCGGTCTTCTCGCCGCTCACCTCGAGCGCCCACTCCAGCAGATCGGGATCCAGGTCCAGCTTGGTCGTCATGTGCGAAGTGTCGCACAAGGATTGGTGGATCTTCGGCCCGCTCCGGTGCCCGCCGTGTGGATCGCCGAGCGAGACGGGTGGGGAAGGCGCCAGGGCCTCCCCCACCCGTGGATCTCAGGCGGTGAGCTGTTCCTTGTGTTTGGGCGGCCTGCCCCGTGGCCGCTTCACGGGCAGGATCTTCCCGCTGACGAAGAGCTGGCCACCCCACACACCGCAGGGCTCACGCCTCTCGAGGGCTCCTTCGAGACAGACGACACGGACCGCACAGCCGGCGCAGATCTCCTTCGCCCGGCGGATCTCGGGGATCTCGTCGGAGTAGAAGAGCTCGACGAGGCCTCCGCGTCCGTCGTTGCAGGCGGCGAGGGACGCGATCTCCTTGGGGGTCGCGTCGAGAACCTGCTCCACTCCGACCGCGGCGAAACCGTTCGTGTCCTGGATGTCGTTGATGTCGATCACTCGTGCGGTCATCAGTCGTTCCCTTTGCCTCGTCTTCCTCTCCTCTTCCCTTTGTGTCCTCCCCGGGCTGCTGGCCCTGGGCCCGCTCGGGCACCTTTCTCCGGACAAAAAGAGAAGGGCCGCCGGTCTTGCCGGCGGCCCTTCTGCCAGATCCTCTTCTTGAGACCAGAGAAGTCAGCCGCCGGCTTGCCCCTTTCGAATGACGTTGTCGAGCCCGGTCATCGTCCGGAACGCCGTGAGGGCACGCCAGAGATGCATCGTCGACATCACGCCCGGTACGCCCTCGAAGGACTGATACGTGCGCGCGACGGCGACGGTGACACCCGTCACATCGCTCGATCCACAGCGCACGCTTCTCACGGTCTCTCCTGGTCCTCGTAGCCCCGCAGGCGCCCGAACGCGGGTGCCGAGGCATTCGTGTCGAAGTCAACCAGACCCGCCATGGTGTGTCAACGCATTATTCGGCCACGAGTCGCGCGTCCTAGTGGTGCGTCGCGGATTTGGTGTGGTGGGTGAGGGCGGCTCGTCCGCGGCGTACTTTGGCGATGGTCTTCTTGGCGGGGGTGTGCCAGACGAAGG
>QWHP01000346.1 GCA_021404985.1 Actinobacteria bacterium ATB1 | reverse complement strand
AGATCGAGACGGCCTCGTGGACATGGTGGCGGGCGTCGATGTCAACAAGCTCTCGCTGGATCCCTCAAATCCTGGCTTCGCCGATCCGGGCCTGCTCAGCACGACATACGACCGCTACTCACAGGGAACCTTCTACGCAGATATAGAAGGACTCATCCAGGCGTCGCGGGATCTGTACGACGGACCAGTAGAATGGGACTGCGAGAACACGGTCCCTCTGACCTCAAACAAGAGCTACCCGTGGATCGTCTTCCGCAACGTAGGCGACGGGGAGTTTGCGCCCCCCGAGACCTGGGCAATGCCCGTCCCGGTCGTTGCGTCGTCATCGACGTCTCGCAAAAAGCTCGGCGAGGATCAGGTCGGGCCTGTCTACGACGAAGTGACGCTGCCAGGCGGATCGGCCTCCCTACTCGCTGACCCCTTCTCGACAGTCGACATCGATGGCGACGGGCTACTCGACATCGTCTCGAGCTTCAAATCCGCCACCGAATTGGATGGCACCGCACCGCCATCCACAACTTGGAAGGTCCTCAGGGGCGCACCGAACGGCCTGTATCGCTCATTGCCCGGTGACGAACCATACCAGTTTCGCTCGCCCGTGCACGCCCACGCCAATGGCACTTACGTCGATGGGGGGATGAATTTCTACGGCACAGACGAAGAGGTGAGCAAGAGTTTTGCGGCATCCGCGAGTGGACTGTACGACCTGAATGGTGATGGCGCGCCAGACTTTGTCTGGGTGGAGTCGGACTCATACGACATCGACAACTACGACAACTGGAACACCTCGGCATACGGCTGGCTCGGAACCGGGGAGGGTGTGCTTGACTGCGAGAGCTCACCTGAGTGTGCGCTGACGTTCATGCCATCAACCGTCGTTGGCGACGGTGGAATCACCAACCTGTCGTCGCGAGTATCGACGGCGACGACGGATTATCTCGACTTCGACGGCGACGGTGAGTACGAGGACTCCGTGACGGCCGGCACCATGCTCACCCCGGGGCAGTTGATCGATGTCGATGGGGACGATCGCCTCGATCTCGTGAACCGTGGCAAGGTGAGGTTCGGCGTAGGTGACGGGTTCCTTGGTGAGCGAGACCTCGATGAGCCGATGCGGTGGGCGATCTCGCAGCGCGAGTTTACGTACTTCGACGTCGCCCCCGGAGCCTTCGCGACGACACTGCTCCTCGATGTCGACGGTGACGGTCGAATGGACCCGATGATCCACCAGACCCACCGTCTTGACCCCGACGGAGATGGTGTCATCGACGGCCTCGATCTCGAGGTCACCGACGAACCGGGGACCTGGTCCGCGTACCTCGCGGCACGGGAGCCAGTCGGCAAGCTCCGGAGGATCTCGAACGGGATCGGAGGCGAGACCCACATCGACTACGCCTCGGTACGCGATGAGTGGATCGTTGAAGACTGGCATCTTCCACTCCAGGCATGGGTGGTCAGCTCTGTGACGACGAACGGCGGCGATGCAACACCCGCGCAGGTCACGACCTATCGCTATCGAGACGCCGCCTGGGTTGCCGACGAGGACGGCCGATTCGGTTTCCGGGGGTTCCGGCATGTGACGACTCAGTCGCCGACCGGCGCCTCAACGGAATCCACGTTTTCTTACGACAAGTTCTACAAGGGGATTCCGTCTCAGACCGTCGTGTCGGACGCCAGCCTGACCGGCAAGCCGCCCCGAACGGTCCAGCGGCTGGCCCATGAGCGCGTGGTCGTGAACTCGATCCCGCTGTTCGTGGTCCGGCTGCGTGACCACTGGACGTGCGGGGCGTCGGGGACCGTGGAGGACTGCGTTGCGGGCGGAGCGCATCTGCGAACGTCGACAGAGTGGCGCACGCTCGAGTCTGGTGGCGCGCCACAACTGTACGTGCCGTGGAGAGAGACGACTGTCGATAGTTCGAACTCCAGGGCGATTATCGTGGAAAGTGAGTATCAGACCCGCATTTCAGAAACATCGTACCGGGTGAAGGTGGGCGCGGTCTCTCGCTGGGTGAGAGATGGAGAGGGGCTCACGCTGATTGGCCGTGCCACGACGGTTTACGATGATGACCTCCGCCTGTTGTTGGAGAGTCACGAGCAAGTCGATTCCGGGCGTGTGGCGGTCACCCGATTCACCTACGACCCGCAGACCGGGCTGATGCTGACGAGTGAGGCGCCGGAGTCGGTGGCGACGGGAGCGAACCAGCGTACGACGACGGTATACGATGCTCACCGGGCGTCGGTCAGTCAGGTGGTGAATCCCGCTGGGCACGTCGTGCGCACCATGCGAGACCTCGGCACCGGGCAGACGCAGCGGACGGAGGGACCGCAGTTCAAGTGTCCAGGGTGGTTCTTGCCCTGCGTGGACCCATACCGGAAGTGGCGGACGACGAGTCAGCGCTTCGACGGGCTGGGTCGCCTGGTGTCGGTGTCGCGGTCCTTCGACAGCGGCACGAGGGACTACGCGCTGCTGGAGGTCGAGCGGCACAGCTACCACGAGTGGAACGGGTCGGAGCCCGCAGAGAACAAGGTCGTGACCGAGCGGCGCATCGACGCGACGGAGCCGGCCAACTGGACTCGCGGTGAGACGGTGATGGACGGGCTTGGGCGAACCGTCAGTGAGGTCGTGCGGACATTCGATCCGGCGGTCCCTGACGCGGTGACGATTCTCCACCGCGATAGGCGAGGCCTCGTGACGGCGGTGGAGACGCCCGACCCGGCGGCGGCGGACACGTCCCGTTCGACGATGCACTACGATTTCGATGGGCTCGGGCGGCTCACGCGCGCTTGGCACGCGAGTGGCGTTGGTGGTGAGCGCCTCGTCCACTACGACGGACTGGTCATGGAGACGGAGCTGGCTCCGGGAGACGAGGGGCCCGCGGCGCGAGTCCGAGTGACGAACAACGTGCTCGGGCAGATGGTGCGGGTCGAGGAGCTGATGAGCGACCTTACGTGGGCGACGACCGACTACGCGTACGATGGTAACGAGAACCTCGAGACGGTGGTCGACGCGGATGGCATCGTCACGCGCCTCGGGCACGACTTTGCAGGCAATCGGATCTGGATCCAGCGCGGCGGCCGTCAGTGGAACTACCAGTATGACCTGGAGGGGCGAGTCACTCATTCGACAGTTCCGCACCCGGCGGGTCAGGCGCAGGCCTACACGAGCTCGGTGCACTACGACGCGCTCGGACGCATCGTTGCGCGGTTCCCTGCACCTGGTGACTTGACGCCACTCGAGCAGGCAGAGCTAGCGTTTGGTCCGGTCACGTACGTCTACGACGACCGGAACGAGTCGCTGGGAGCAGCGAGTCGGGTATCAACGCCAGCAGGGGTCGACGAGTTCCGTTACGACCCGAGCGGCAACGTCACCTGGACGACCCAGCGGTTCACGGCGCCGGCGGCGCCGGCTGATCTCCGCACGGCGACGGCGACATACAACGCGCTCGGGGCGATCGTGTCGACGGTTGTTAACGGCAGCCTGAAGACGTCGTGATCTGACGGTCGGGCCGGTCGGCAAGAAAGTCGACGCCGCGATCATCTCGCCGTAGATCGGCGGCCCCGAGGACGCCGAAAAGTAGAAGAGGGCCCGGTTGCACCCGGAGCCCTCAGCCGTGGACGCGGCTTGC
>QWHP01000345.1 GCA_021404985.1 Actinobacteria bacterium ATB1 | reverse complement strand
AGGGAGCGCACGATGTTGCCGCCCGAGACCCAGCCGGTCCCGGTCCCTGCCCGAACGGAGGCGGCACCCGTCGCTGCGAAGTCGATCCCCGAGCAGATCGCCGACCTTGCGACGCTGCGGGACCAGGGAATCCTCTCCGAGGACGAGTTCCAGGCGAAGAAGCAGGAGCTTCTGGGGCGCATGTGACCCGGCCGTCCCTCCCGAGGATCGTCTGCCTGGTACCGAGCCACTCGGAGACGCTCGCCCAGCTCGGAGCCCATCTCGTGGGCGTCACCCGGTTCTGCACGGTTCTCCCGGGTGTCGAAGAGGGGGCCATCGCGCGTGTGGGGGGTACGAAGGATCCCGATGTCGCACGGATCGTCGCCCTGGAGCCCGACCTCGTCGTGGTCAACAGGGAGGAGAACCGCATCGAGGACGTGTCGGAGCTCGAGGTGTCGGGGCTGAAGATCCATGTCACGCATCCGCGAACCGTGCAGGAAGGGATCGAGGAGCTGCGCGATCTCGGGGAACTGTCCGGACGCGCGGAGGAGGCCGAGTGGCTCGCGAGGGAGCTCGACGCAGGTCTGGAGCGGCTCCGGCAGGAGGCCATCCCGGTGGCGCGGGTGTTCGTGCCGATCTGGCGGCACGCCACAGGGAGCTACATGAGCGTGAACGCCGACACCTACGCACACGACGTGGTGAGGGTGGCCGGTGGAGTGAACGTCACGGCCTCTGCCGAGTCCCGCTTCCCCGACGTGTCCATCGACGAGGTCTTCGAGGCCGGATTGGACGTGGCGCTCCTCGGTGACGAGCCGTACCACTTCGCCGAGAGACATCTCGCCGAGTTTGAAGCGGCCGGGATCAAGGCGGCCCTCTGCTCGGGTGAGGATCTGCACTGGTACGGGCCACGATCGGTCGAGGGGGTCTCCCGAATCCGGGCGAAGCTGCGCGAAGTCGTCTCGGAGGTCCGCCCCGCATAGCCTTGGGCGGTGGGTTCCACGACCGAGCAGGCCAACGATCCGGAGGTCGCCGCCGGAGAGAAGATCACCTACGTTCCCCTGCCTCCGGGGACGCGGCTCCGTGGGCGCCATTACGGCCTGAAGGTGGCGATCGCGGGCTTCCTGGGAACGGTCGTCGTCCTGTTCCTCGTCGCCTTCCTCCTCTTCAAATCGGGCTGGCTGGAGTCCGAGCCGGAGGCGGTCACGACCGAGGATCTATTCACGGAGGACCCGACGGCGATCGAGGGAGCCGGTGATTCCGGCTCCGGGTCGGGACTGCCCGGTGAGGAGTCGGGAACGGGGGCGACCACAGAAGGCGGTGCGGACGGGCAGACCTCGGGCAGTGGGACGTCGGGAGGAGCCTCGCAGGGCTCCGGAACGCAGGGCGGGACCCGGTCGATGATTCCCAAGGAGGGCATCTACGAGTACTCCAACACGGGCTATCTGGAGACGGTGATCTTCGGTACCCGGGACCGCAAACAGCTTCCCCCCACGGTCCCTGCGATCGTCACGAGAAGTGGCAACTGCTGGCTCTGGGACATCCGCTTCTTCCGCGAGTACACGCGAGCGACGACTTTCTGCGACCAGGGTGGCGTTCTCGTGTCGACACGATCCAAGGTCCACAACGCCACGCAGGTCGTTGCGCTCGACTCCGACTCGACCTGCGTGACCCCCACGCCCAAGGGCGGCCCGGCGCTCACCGGGAGCTCCTGGCCGATGGACTGCTCCGCACCCACGGAGCTCGTCGGCCTCGGCGTCAAGGGTGGAACGCAGAGGGGGGTCGGTACCGTCAGGCTTGTCGGGATCGAAACAGTCCAGGTGGGTGGGACGCCCGTCCAGGCATGGCACACGCGGGAGGAGACGAGACAGTCGGGGGTCGGGGACGGCACCTCGGTGGTCGACCACTGGGCCTCGACGACGGACGGCATGATCTTGAAGTACACGACGGACTACCAGGCAAGGAACGCCTGGGGTAGCGTCGCCGTCAAGGAGGACCTGACGCTCCGGTCGCTCTCACCCAAGTAGCCCCTCGCTCCAACGCTCCCGGGTTCAGCTCGCTGCCTGCAGTCGCTCGAGGATCGCCTTGCGTCGCGGCGACGGGTCCGATGCCACGAGTTCCCGCGCCAGTGACAGGGGGGTGTCCCCTCCCCGCTCGGCGAGTGACGGTTCGGCTCCGTGATCGAGGAGGACGGCCACCGTCTCCTCGTTCCCCTGCCTCACTGCCCACCAGAGGACAGGCTTCCCGTCTGCGTCCCTCGAGTCCGGATCGGCACCATGGTCGAGGAGGACCTCGACGTCGTAGGCGGATCCCGACTTCACCGCCTCGACGAGCCTGTCCTCCGAGAGGTCGCCGCCACCGCCGGTCCCTTGCTTGGGCCGCCACGTCACCGCCAGCATCCCGACGAGCAGGGTCACGACGAGGATCCCCAGGAATCCGATGCGGAGTGCCCACTTCATGGCATGAGACCCCAGTGCTCCCGGCACCTATGCCGAGGGAGCTCCCCGGTGGGGCACTGCCCCGCCCGGTGTGGCTTCGAGGAGCTTCCGGAACGCGTCCGCGAGGCAGTCGCGCAGTAGGCGGGGATCCTCTACGGCCGCGGGATCGGCGTTGATCCCGAAGAACAACGCTCCGTCGTAGGAGAGCATGGTGATGTTGAAGGCCGTTCCCGCCAGTGGGCCGATCGGATAGATCGCCGACACGCGCGAACCCGCGACGTATACCGGGACCGGCGATGCCGGGACGTTGCTCGTAGCGAAGTCGATTCCCTCGGCGCGGGCCCGCGCCAGGCGGGTGACGAGCGACGTCGGGAGGAGGTTGACCAGGCCGCTCACCTCGGCCATCAGACCCGGTCCGTGGACTCGCGACCTCTCCTCGGCGAGCCGCCCGTGGATGACCTTGAACAGCCTCAGGCGGTCGCCGTCTCGACCTGCTGGCAGCTCGACGATATCGACCGTGAAGGCATTGCGAGCCGGGCTCTCGGGCTCACGTCTCGTGTTGACGGCGAAGGTCACGGTGAACTTCGCCGGATCCTCGCCGTGTGCCCGGCAGTAGGCGGAGGCCGCATCCACGGATCCCGTCACGAAGAAGTCGTTGAGTGTCCCGCCGAGGCCACGGGCCGCCTGCTTGGAAGCGCGGAACGGGATCTCGAGAACCTCGAGGTGGCGGTTACGCGATCGTCTCTGCCAGGCGCCGGCGGGTCCACCCGTCGTCGCCGAGGTTGCGTCGCGCAGCTCGGAGAGGCTGTCGACGAGCCCTTGCGCGAGGTCCGGCAGCCGGCTCGGGTGCCGCACGTGGTCCGCCGTAGACGCCAAGGTGGAGAGGAAGCGGTTTCGCTCCCGCCTCACCAGATGAGCGACGGCGCTTCTCGCCGACTGCAAGACGGTACGGGGAGGCGCGATCTCGCTTGCGAGCACTGATGCGAGCGAGGGCCCTTCGGGATCCAGTCGCGAAATCGAGTAACGGGCGAAGGTCGGCGGCATCGTCGGTCGGGGGCAGGGCAGCGTGCCTCACGTGCGCGTCGAGATCGAACTCGGGATCCGTCTCCCAGACAGGGGGCGCCAGCCGCCCGAGGTCGGCGACGGGTCTGCGCCTCAGCTCGGGGATGGTCGCCGCACCTCGGGCCATGATCCTGCGGAACCTCGGCCAGTCCAGCTCCGAGTCGAAGAGGACAACTGCCCCGATGTTCGAGCTGAGCCACGGGTCCTTTTCCATGTTCCACATCAGAGCTTCCTGCTCCGACATTCGAGGCTGCTCCCCCTGCGACGGGGGGGCAGCGGCAGGGGGAGCGCCTGTGGAGTCGTTCGTGCGGTCCTCGGTGCGGGCTGCGGTCATGCCCACAAGTTACGGTCCCGCCGGGAATCTGTCAGGCGTAGGCCGTCTGGCCTCCACCGGGTGCCCCTGTGGGTGGTCCAGCAGCAGCGGGGCCGACGTACGTAGCGTCTCCGAAGGCGAGCATGAGCATCCCGATTATCGAGAAGAGCCAGAGGCCCACCACTCCGAAGACCGTGCTCTTCGCGAAGGACTTCGCGAGGTCCATCGCGACGATGAGGGATACGACGATGTTCGCGAACGGGATGAAGTAGAGGATCAACCACCAGCCCGGCCGGCCGATCACCCTCAGCATGATGTAGATGTTGTAGAAGGGGATGATCGCCGCCCAACCCGGCTGTCCTGCCTTGTCGAAGACCTTCCAGGTTGCGACAATCGCGAGAACGGCCACGACCAGCCAGATCAACATGTATACGAACATCATTGCGGCGAAGCCTGCAGCAGCGCTGTCGTCCATGGTCCCTCCTGGGGTTCTCCTCGGTCGGTACGAGGGGATCGGGTGCCTTGAACCGCGAGGCTAGGTCCTCTGAGGGAACCCCGGAACCACCCTCGCCCCGGCGACGGTTCGCGCGCCCGGGGCCGCCCGAACAGTCAGTCAGGAGCGTTGACGCGTTCGGGGGCCGCTACGCCTGCGGCGGGACGTTCCATCGCCTCGGCCAGGATCACTGCGACGTCCTTGACGTTGTGGGTGTCGCCGTTGCCGGTCTCGTTCACGCCGTCGTCGAGCATGATGTAGCAGAACGGGCATGCGGTAGCGATCGTGTCGGCGCCGGTTCGGACCGCTTCCTCCGTGCGTTCGATCTGGATCTTCTTGCCCGTTCGCTCTTCCATCCACATCCGCGCGCCACCCGCGCCACAGCAGAAGCTGTTCGTGCCGTTGCGGGGCATCTCGACGACGTCCACCCCTCCTATGCGGCCGAGGATGCGCCGTGGTGCGGCGAAGATGTCGTTGTGCCGTCCCAGGTAGCAGGAGTCGTGATACGTCACCGTCGACGCGATGTCGGTCCGGATGGGAACCCGGCCCTCGTCGATGAGCTGCTCGATCAGCTCTGCGTGGTGGATCACCTCGTAGTTCCCGCCAAGCTGGGGGTACTCGTTGCTCAGCGTGTTGAAGCAGTGCGGGCACTGGGTGATGATCTTCTTGACACCCGCCTCCTCGAACGTCTCGATGTTCTGCATCGCGAGCATCTGGAAGACGTACTCGTTGCCGGAGCGCCGTGCCGGATCGCCGGTGCACATCTCGTTGGGTCCTAGGATCGCGAAGTCGACCCCTGCCGTGTGGAGGATCTTGGCGATGGCCCGCGTCACCTTGACATTGCGGTCGTCGAAGCTCCCCGCGCAGCCGACCCACCACAGGTACTCGTGGTCGCCGTCGGTGTTCTCGCCGATGATCGGGATCTCGAAATCCAGTTGCTCCGCCCATGCAGCCCGCTCATGCTGGCCGAGACCCCACGGGTTGCCTGCGTTCTCCATGCCCCTGTACGCGTTCCCCAGCTCGGGCGGGAAGTCCGACTCCATGAGGGACAGGTAGCGACGGATGTCGAGGATCTTGTCGACGATCTCGATGTCGACGGGGCAGATCTCGTCGCATGCACGGCAGGTGACGCAGGACCAGACCTCCTCGGGGCGGATCCGCTCGAGGACGCTCGCGGTCGTGACCTCGACCCCCTTGGCCATGGCCACCGGCGGACTTATCGGCTCGTGGCGCCGGTCCTCAGGGTTGTCTACGGGCGTCCCGTCCTCCGGGAGACCGTAGGACTGCGTGGCGACCTCACCGAGCTTGAGGACGATCTCCCTCGGGTCGAGCGGTTTCCCGGTGTTGTTCGCCGGGCATACGGAGGTGCAGCGTCCGCAGACCGTGCATGCGTCCGTGTCGAAGATCTGCTTCCACGTGAACTCCGAGACGAGGTTGGACCCGATGGTCTCGATCTCGGCCTCCATCAGGTTCGGAAGCGGGCGCATGGCCCCCTTGGGGCGGTCCCGCGGAGACAGGTACATGTTCATCGGGGACGTGATCATGTGGCGCATCTTCGTCGTCGGCAGGATGACGAGGAACGCCACGAACCCCGCGAAGTGCAGCCACCAGAACACCTGATGCCCGGTTTCGAGCCACGTGTCTCCGCCGTCACCTCCGAGGACCCAGAGCTTCCCGAGCGTGTAGCCCACGAAGCTGTAGACCTCGTAGTCGGGGAACGCCTGCCAGGCGATCCGGAAGGACTCGACCAGGAACCCGCTGACGGCGATCCAGCCGAGGATCGAGAGCATCAGGACGTCGTCGAGCTTCGACTTCACGCGGACCCGGTAGACACGCGAGATGTAGCGCCGCCAGACCGCCCAGACGAGACCGGCGATCAGTGCGATGCCGGCGACCTCGAGCACCAGGGAGTACGCGAGATAGACGTCGCCGTGGAGGAACTTCAGGTCGGTGGGCGCGAGGCTGTTGATCTCGAGGAGCACCGTTCCTATGAAGAGCACGACGAAGCCCACGTAGATGAGGGCGTGCATCATGCCCGCTGCGGGGTCGCGCAGCAGTGTGCGCATGCGCAGGCCTTCGGAGAGCTCCTTCGCCCGTTCCTGCATGTGGCCGGCACGCCGCTCTGGCGCGCCCCTGAACCAGTTGTCGGTGCGCCTGTAGAAGAAGTAGCCCGCCCCGAGTCCGGCGAGGCTCACCATGATGTAGAAGATGACCTGTGCCGAGAACGTGATGTTGAAGAACGTGGGCCGGTACTCGGCGTACTCGCGTGATTCGAAGAAGCTCTCGAAGATGTTGTGGAGTCCGAAGCTGACGCCCAGCGTGAAGATCACGAATCCGATCGCCAGGATCCACGGTACCCATGTCGGCTCGAACCTGAATCGCCGTGTGGTCTCGTCGGCCCCGGTCTTGGCTTGGGTGTCGGAATCGGTCTGGGTCTCGGAATCGGTCTGGGTGTCGGAATCGGCCATCGCAGGCGGACCTCTGGTGCCGGTTGATTGGAGCTCGTTCCTTTCGGGCGAGCGCAGGCGAGGGTACCAATCGACCGTCTCGGGAGGTAAGCGGTCCGAGAGCGCCCCGCCGGCCGTCGCTGCCGCCGGCGTCGCAGCCTCCGCTCGGGGGTCGGGGTGCTTGGCGCGTGGATTTGGTGCTGGGGTGGGAATCGGCGCGCCATGGCCTGACGGGCGGGCGTGGTCGGGGTGCTTGGCGCGTGGATTTGGTGCTGGGGTGGGAATCGGCGCGCCATGGCCTGACGGGCGGGCGTGGTCGGGGTG
>QWHP01000344.1 GCA_021404985.1 Actinobacteria bacterium ATB1 | reverse complement strand
CGCGTCGCGCCGAGTGGTGCCTGGGGCGCCTGCTCGCGAAACGGCTGACGATCGCGGTCCTCGACTTGGACCCGGCCGATCTCGGCCGAGTCGAGCTCGTGACGGACGATCTCGGTGCACCGAGCATGTTCATGGGCGAAGAGCTACTCGCTGTCGTCCTATCCCTGTCGCACAAACGGGGACATGCGGTGTGCTTCGCCGCCCGGGGTCGGACCGCAACCGGTGAGGACTCGGTGATGCTGGGATGTGACGCCGAGCTCCACACCCGGCGCAGGCCGGGTTTCGCCGAACGCTGGCTCCTCGAGTCGGAGCAGGCACTCGTCGGTTCCGCGCGCGACCGTGACCTTGCCGCGACCCTCGTCTGGTCCGGGAAGGAGGCCGTGCTCAAGGCCCTGCGCACGGGCTGGCGCCGTCCGCTCTCGAGTGTCGAGGTCGAGGTCGACGTCTCATGGGGCATGCCGCCCGAGGCTGTCTGGCTTCCGTTGTCGGCGAAGGAAGGTCCAGAAGGCCGCGACTGGAGCGGCTGGTGGCGTTACGACGACGGTCGGCTCACGACGGTGGTCTCCGCTCCACCGCCGCGTCGCCCCGAACGGATCTGACGGGAGCCGCTACTTCAGCGTGGGCCGGGATCGCCGAACTCGACAGTCGTGTACCTCTCGACGCTCATGTCGGCGGGCCACTCGCCGGGGACCAGACCGGCCTTGCGCCACAACAGGGACAGGAACTCGTCGGGTGTCGACACCTTCGCCCACACGGACGGGAGGAACGTCGCACGCCGTCCGGCACCCTCGATCAACAGGCCATCCACACCGGCGCGCACGGTGCCGGCGAGCTCGTCGAGGGACTCGACTGCAAGCCCTTCGAGCGTGCTGAGAACCGAGATCTTCACACTCATCTCGTGCCAGTCCCTGCGTGTGACAGGAGGCAGGCGTGGGTCGGCGAAAGCCGACGTCTTCGCATGGACCGCGACGTCCTCGATGAGTGGCCGCATGGGCAGCATCGTGCCCGTGCAACCGAGAAGCCTCCCCCGGTTCTCGAGCGTGACGAAGGACGCACCGTGGCGCAGGACGGCTTCCGGGAGGCCGTCCCCGAACGCATCGCCGCCACCCGAACCGGAGCCATCGAGGTGCCTGTCGATCACGCCGATGGCCGTCTCGAGAAGGACCCGGCGCGCATCCGCGTCGATCGCCACCTCGGCTTCCCCGGAGTCGGAGGTCTCCTCCTGGAACATGACGAAGGCACCGTATCCTACAACTCGATCCTTGCCGCCGGCCGTGTCGCCGGAGTTCCTCAGATCGACAAGTTCGGTCTTCAGCCCGTGCCTGCGCGCCGCCAGCAGGAATCCACGCACCGGGTATGCGCCACATGCGTCGCCGCTTCCTATGGAGGCGGCATCACCGCTGAGAATCGTGTCCGCGGTGCGGCGGTCCAGGCGCGTGGCAGTTGCGTAGTCCTGGTAGTGGCTCAGATCCGAGCTAATGACGAAGACGGTATCGGGACCGTCCCAGACCGCGTCGAAGACGTCGGCAAGCTCCGCCGAACCGACCTTTCCCACGACGAGGGGGAGGACGGCGACGTCTCCGAGGGCCCGCTGGATGAACGGGAGGTGCACTTCGAGACTGTGCTCGGGTCCGTGGGCGAGATCGTCGACGTGGACGCAGGCATGTTCCAGGGCCGCGTTGCGACCCGCCGTATCGACCTCGACACGGCCCAACGGGGTCGCGAAGGCATCGACTGAGGGAACTGCCACGCCGGCCAGCGGCACGCGGTGTGCCGGTCCCGCAAGGACCACGCGCCGTACCGATCCGCGGAGTGGTGCGAGACAGGCATACGCGCTCCCGGCCACGGACCCGGAATATGCGTAGCCGGCGTGGGGTGCGATCACCCCCTTCGGGCGAAGCGGCGCCCCAACGTCCATGGCCTGCGGCGGCGGGACAGCAGACCAGAGCGCGTCGTCGACGGCCTCCGCCAGTTCTCTCGGATCTTCGGGATAGAAGAGACCCGAGACGGCAGGCGGACGAACCGTTGTTGCGCGACTCACCGGCTCGGCCCCTCGAAGGCTGCGAGGTGGACGGGTTGGCGTCGAGCGCCCCACGTGCCGGCAGGTCCGTCGAACACGCCCGGGCACGCGTATCCGCATCTCGTGCACCTGCCGTCGTCCGTGAGCCGGTACTCACCGAGGACGTACCAGTCCCGCTCGATCAGCCTCGTGCCGCACGAACTGCAGGAGGTACTCGATCCTGAGGGGTCGTGCACGTTGCCCGTGTATGCGAAGTGGACACCGTTGGACATCGCGATCTCGCGCGCACGCGTCAGCGTTGCCGGAGGGGTGCTAGGCACATCGGTCATCTTGAAGTCGGGATGGAATGCCGTGAAGTGCATGGGCACGTCGGGTCCGAGGTTCGCGACGACCCACTTCGTCATCGCGTCGATCTCCTCCGAGCTGTCGTTCTTGCCCGGGATCAGAAGGGTCGTCAGCTCGAGCCAGACGTCGGTGTGATCTCGGATGTACTCGAGGGTGTCGAGGACGGGCCGGAGCGACGCCCCACATACGTGACGGTAGAAGTCCTCCGTGAAGGCCTTGAGGTCGATGTTGGCTGCATCGAGGTGGGCGTAGAAGTCGCGGCGCGGCTCGTCGCAGATGTAACCCGCCGTGACGGCGACGGTTCGCACACCCACTTCGTGACAGGCGCCGGCGACGTCGACTGCGTACTCCACGAAGATCGTCGGGTCGTTGTAGGTGAACGCCACGCTCGCCGCGCCGTACTCGCGTGCGGCGCGAGCGATGGTGCCAGGCGCCGCCCGGTCGGCCAGGGTGTCGAACTCCTTGGACTTGCTGATGTCCCAGTTCTGGCTGAAGCGGCACGCCAGGTTGCAACCGGCGGTTCCGAAGGAGAGGACGGAAGATCCGGGCAGGAAGTGGTTCAGGGGCTTCTTCTCGATCGGATCGATGCAGAAGCCGCTCGAGCGACCGTACGACTTGAGGACGACCGCGTCTCCCTCGCGGGCACGCACGAAGCACAGCCCACGTTGTTCTTCTCTGAGCTTGCAGGCCCTGGGACAGAGGTCACATTGGACTCTACCGTCCTCGAGTGCGTGCCAGTACTTGGTGGGGACGGTGAACTCGTCGTCCGGCTCACGTGGAGCCGGCGCCGTGCTGGGATTAACGGTGTTAAGCTCCATTGCCTTCCCCAACGTGGGACTCAGCCGAGCTATTCCATCTTGGCCCAGACTCGGACCGCGTCAAGTGCTTCTCCGCTCCTCCCCCACGGACTCACGATGATTCGGTCGACTCCTGCCTTCGCCCAGTCGGCCAGGGGGACGTCCGGGTCAGAACCGACGGTCACGCTGAGGTGCGCCGGATCGCGCCCGGCCCGCTCTGCGAGCTGGTGCAGCTTCGTGATCCGGGGCAGCACGGAGGCGGGTGTGTGCCCCATGCCCAGCCAACCTTGTCCCCGCGCCGCTGCGCGGCGCAGGGCGGCCTCACTCTCGCCCCCGACGAGTATCGGCGGGTGCGGTGTCTGGACCGGTTTCGGTTCGAAGCAGACCGGCGCGAAGCTGTAGAAGTCTCCGGAATGGCTGGGTTCGGGCTCTGTCCAGAGCCGGGTCACGACATCGATCGTCTCGTCCAGGCGGCGACC
>QWHP01000343.1 GCA_021404985.1 Actinobacteria bacterium ATB1 | reverse complement strand
GCGGCAGGAGTCATGGCGGGCAACGACGCCCCCCTCAAGGGCGGATGGCAGGCCTACTTCCTCGGCCTGCCCGGAATCCGTGTCGGTGGCGGGACGGACGACATCCAGCGCAACATCATCGGGGAGAGGGTGCTCGGCCTGCCCGGTGAGCCACGGATCGACAAGGATCTGCCGTTCTCGGAGATCCCGCGGTGAGCTCGATCCCGCCTACTCGAACCAGACCTTGACGTAGTCCCGCGTCATCGGGTGCAGCATGCCCCCGACCCATGCTCCGACGAAGATCCCCTGGAAGATCACCCCGAAGAGGTCCGTTCCGAGGAACACCGCCCCGAGGACGAGGCCTGCGAGCGCAGTCACGCTCAACACGACCCCGGCCCGCCAGGCGTACCGCTTGTCGTTGGCCATTCCGAGCCCGGAGAGGGCGAAGCCGGCGCCGACCAGGATGTTGACCAGGACGACGATCCCGTCCGGGAGGGTGACGCCTAGGATGTCCAGGGCCCAGAGCAAGAGGAGCGTCACCGAGGCCGAACCACCCGACAGGCCCAGGAGCGACGCTATCCCCAGCCAGTAGCCGAGGCCGACGGCGATCTTGACCGTCTGGGGATGGCTGGGGTTCCAGAGCCTGATGTTGCCTTGCACAGTAGCGTGTCACCCTACTTCGCCGGCCGGGAGCGGGCGAGCTGGCCGCAGGCGGCGTCGATGTCCGCACCCCGGTTGCGCCTCAGGGTCGCGTTCGCGCCTGCTTCGCGCAGGGCGTCCACGAAGTCGCGGACCGTCTCGGGGGGCGATGGAACGTACCGTGGATTGCCGGTCGGGTTCATAGCGATGCAGTTCACGTGCGCCTCGAGCGTCCGGGCGATGGCAGCCACCTCGGGTGCGAGCCCGGGCGCGTCGTTGACGCCGGCGACGAGCGTGTACTCGATCGTGATCCTCCGACCGCCGGCAGCGCGCCAGTCCCCGAGGGCGGCGACGACTTCCCGAATCGGCCAGCGGCGATTCGGTGGTACGAGCTCGTCGCGCAGCGCGTCGTCGGGGGCATGGAGGCTCCATGCGAGCGTGAGCGGCGGCACGTCCCGTGACAGGGACCTGATCCGGTCTGGGATCCCGATGGTGGAGACGGTGATGCGTCGGGCCCCGATACCGCAGTGGTCGTGGAGCCGACGGATCGCATCGACGACGGCGGCGTAGTTCGCGAGCGGCTCACCCATCCCCATGAACACGACGTTGCCCACCCGCTCACCGAGATGTCGCGCTGCGACGAGAACCTGCTCGACGATCTCACCCGCCTCGAGCTGACGGCCGAACCCGCCCTGTCCGGTCGCACAGAACGGACATCCCATCGCGCATCCCGCCTGGGACGACACACAGACCGTGGCCCGGTCCGGATACCGCATGAGGACCGTCTCGACGACCTCTCCCGATGCATCGTGCAGCCACTTGACCGTCTGTCCCCCGTCCCCGATCCTGGTGTCGACAGTCCTCAGGGAGCCCACACCGATCCCCGCGAGGCGCTCGCGAACCGACGCAGGCAGATCCGTCATCTCGCGCGGATCCGTTTCAGCGGCCTCGTACAACCAGCGCCGCACCTGGCGGACACGGAAAGCAGGCGGGCCCACCACATCGGCGAGCTCCGAGTCGTCGAGCAGGAGCAGCGGCTTGTTCGGCATCGGGGCTCCAGCGTACCCCGCTACTTGGTCGCCTCGACCCCGATCTCGACGCCTTCTGCCACCTCCTCGGCGACGTGCGCGATCTCGGTCGGTATGTCGACGGGGGGCCGCTCGAGATGTGACTTGAAGATGAACCTGCGGGCGACGAAGAACCGCAGACCCCACGAGGCGAGCACGGCGAGCGCGGGAACCACGTTCGCGCCGAGGTTCTGAAGTTGGCGCCCGAGGATCCACTCGACGAAGCCCAGCGCGAAGTATCCGATCGCCACCCCGGCCGCGTTGAGGGCGAAGAAAAGGACTATCTCCGTGCGCCGCGTCTTGCCGCTGTGGTTGCTGAAGACGAAGTGGGCCGAGATGACGTAGGCGGCCAGGATGGCCGGGATGTTCGCGAGCAGGAATGCGGTGAGGTTCGAGATCCCGAACGCGAGCCGGAGGATGTTGTAGATGCTGTAGAAGACGACAGTCGCACCGACGCCGGCAAATCCGAACTTGACCAGCTCGCCGATGATCCGTCTTCGGCCCTGCAGCCCGCGTCGCAGGGAGGCGGGCATCGGGAAGTGGTCGATGAGCCAGGTCAGGATCGTCGCAGTCGTGTGCTGAAGCTTGTCGAGGAGGGATGAGATCATCGAGTTCCAGAGGATATATGCCGAGGAGATCACCCGACTCACCCCTATTCGCCGAGTCGGGTGATGCGACCTGCACCGGATATCCTCCGCCGGCATGGGACGTCCGAGATCTCCGGCAGGAAGGGCGCGGGAGGCGGCCAGGAGACTCGCAGACGAGTACCCGGATGCCGAATGCGAGCTCGACTTCGGCGACCCGTGGCAGTTGCTCGTCGCCACGATCCTGTCGGCGCAATGTACCGACGAGCGTGTCAACCAGGTGACGCCCACCCTCTTCGCCCGGTTCCCCGAGCCCGAGTCGTACACCGACGCGGACCCGGCGGAGGTCGAGAAGATCATCTATCCGACGGGCTTCTACAAGAACAAGACGAAGTCGATCCTCGGCGCGGCCCGCGCCGTGACGACACAGTTCGGGGGGGAAGTGCCCGACGAGATGGAGGCTCTCGTCACGATCCCCGGCGTCGGCAGGAAGACGGCGAACGTCATCCTCTGGGTCGCTTTCGGGAAGCCCGGGATCGCGGTCGACACCCACGTGACGCGCCTCACGCGGCGGCTCGGCCTCACGACCAACACCGATCCCGTGAAGATCGAACACGACATGTACGGACTGCTGCCGAGGAGTGAGGTCGGAGTGTTCGGGATGAGGCTGATCCTCCACGGGAGACGTGTTTGCACGGCGAGGAGGCCGCGTTGCGCCGAATGCGTCCTGAACGACTTCTGCCCCTCAGCGGGTGACGTCTGACGCGAAACCGCAGACCAGCCGGTTGACGTCGTCGGGGTGGTCGATCGGGAGAGTGTGGGACCCTCCGGCCACGATCTCGAGGCGCACGTCCGGGAGGTGCGTAGCCATCTCCCTCGCAAGGCGGGACGGTGTGAGGACGTCCCGGTCGCCGGCGACGATCATCACCGGCGACCTGATGCCTGGCAGCAGGTCTCGAGCAGTGTGGATCTGCAGTCCCCTGAACATCCGCAGCAGGAGCAACGGGTCCATCGCTGCGACGTTGCGGAAGTACTCGCGCATCAGGCCCTCGTCCGCGGTCGGGCCGATCATCCGCGCAAGGCGACCTAACACGAGCGGCATCGTGGTGTTCGCCCCCGCGAGTCGCCACGCCATGCGGGTCAGCCATGGGACGGGTTCGCCGGTGAGCTCGAGCCCGGCGAGGAGCCAGCGGCCGAGGGCCGTGGAATACAGGGTGTCGAGGGGATGCTGGTACGAGCCGGCCACGGCGACGAGGCCGAGAGTTCGCTCGGGGGCGTGACGGTAGGCCTCGAGCGCGGTCTCGACTCCCATCGAGTGGCCCACGACGACGGCGGACTCGACGCCGGCGGCATCCGCAACCGCCCACAGGTCGCGGGCGTGGGACGTGACGAGCACCTCGT
>QWHP01000342.1 GCA_021404985.1 Actinobacteria bacterium ATB1 | reverse complement strand
GAGGACGCAGTAGCGGCCACGGCAGTAGGCAACGATCTCGCCGTCCCGGGGCAGGGATCCCATGAGCTCCTCGAGCTGTTCGAGTGGGAGGGACAGGGCTCCGGGTATGTGGCCCTCCTCGTACTCCTCCGCGGGACGCACGTCGACGAGCGTGACCGAGTCGTCCATGAGCCGGTCAACGAGCGATGCGGCGTCGAGGGGCTCCATCGACTCGCGGCTCTCGAGGAAGAGGCGCGTGACACGTTCGACCTCGGCGAGGTGCCTCTCGGCGACTGACCTCGTCGTTCTGAACAGGGAAGCCACGTCGTCACCCGCTAGCCGGTACGTGACGTACGTGCCGCTGCGCTCACGCTCCACGAGCCGGGCCCGCAGGAGCACCTGGAGATGATGCGAGGTCGTGGCGATCGAGCGTCCAACCTGCCCGGCCAGCACCTCCACAGTGCGTGGGCCCTGAGTGAGGACGTCGACGAGCTCGAGCCTGGCGGGGCTTCCGAGCGCCTTGCCGATGGAGGCGAACTGCTCGTACACCGCGTCCTTGAAATCCCGGTTCGTCATCGGCATGTCCGAGAGCTTATCAGTAATTCACATGAACACTTGAATAGGGCTTCCCCGGACCCTCACCCGGGCAACCCCGTTGGGTGAACACGCAGCGCCTCGTGCGAGCCGAAGGTTCGTCGGGTGGGGCGAAGCCCCGTCAGGGATCCTCGGCCGGACGGCCAGGCGCCGGACAGGGCCGGGGGTTGAGGAAGAACTCGCATTCCTGGAGCGAACCGTGGTTCAGGTCGACCGGGTCGTCCGTCACCAGGGCCCGCCGGATCGGACGGCCCTGTTTCGTACCCAGGTCGCCGAGGTCGGCATCGCAGTGGACGTCCCTGAGCGAGCAGAGGGAGACTGCGTCGAGAAGCCTCCAAATCCCCTGACTGTCGTACTCGTTCTCGGGCAGAAGAAGGGGAATGGTCAACGGAGTGACATGGTTTCCGCCGAGCTTGGGCGCGAAGGACCAGTCGTTCAGGTAGGTCACGTGCGCCTTGCGTTCGTAGCCGATGCCGAGGGCGTGGAAGATCTCCATGCCGATGCGGTGGTCGACGAACCGGTCGCGCTCCCCGGCGATCACCACTGCTCTTGCGTGCGCCGGGATCTCGATCGGGCCGGACCCCGTCTGCATCGAGAAGTGCGGCATCATCGCAACGATCCAGAGGGCTTCTCCGCCCCATCCCCAGTCAGCCGCCCGCTGTGTGAGCCACGGCGCCATCCCCCCTCCGAAGGAGTGGCCGGCCACCCCTAGCCTCGACAGATCCAAACGACCCGTGCGCCCGGCCGCATCCCGGGTACCGGCCTCGACCTGGGCGTATTGGCGTTCGGGGTCGTAGGCGAGCTGGTAGGTCGGGTAGAGGACCGCGAAGCCCATGCTCACCAGGTGGTCGATGAGCCCGGCGTACACCTCGGGGAACGACGCCGAGTATCCGTGGACGAACACCACGGCGGGACGTGATCCGTCCCCGCACGACCCCCCGACAGGTGCGTCGGCTTCCCCTTCCGGCAGGAACAGGTGAGTCCTGGGTGCTCCCCACAGCGGGTTCGGGAACTTCTGATGTGTCGACTCGCAGGGACCGCGGGCACCGAGACCATCGACTGTGGCCGCCGACGCCCGGCTGTGCCCGGTCAGTGCACCAACAAGCGACCATGCCATGACGAACGCCAACCCGGACGCGGCCCACGAAGCCGGCCGAGACGGGCGGATCGACCTCACCTGTTCCCCGACGCCCACGCCTCTCACCCGAGCCCCCTGGAGTCCGATCGCACGAATGTAGGTGGTCCAAACGAGACGGGACCACCCAATGTCCACGCACGTAGGGGCCGGACCTGGCAGGATGCCCTCGTGCCGACAGGAGAACCACTCGAGATCCGTCCGCTGGACACTCCACCGAACGCCGTGGCGGTGGTCCCCGGATCAAAGAGCTACACGAATCGGGCGCTGGTCACGGCGGCTCTCGCCGAGGGGACCTCCGTTCTGAGGGGCGCCCTCTTCAGTGACGACACGCTTCACATGGCCGGTTGTCTCGAGGGGATCGGCATAGGAATCTCACGAGACGAGGACAGGTCACAATTCGAGGTCTCGGGTTGCGCCGGGGTGATCCCGCGTTCCGGCGTCGAGCTCTACGCAGGGAACGCCGGAACCGTCGCACGTTTCCTGCCACCCTTGCTCGCGGTCGGGGACGGTCGATTCCTCCTCGACGGAGCACCCCGCATGAGGGAGCGACCTCTCGGGAGCCTCCTCGCGGCGCTCGAAGAGCTCGGCGCCGACATCGTGTGCGTGAACGCCGATGGAGCGCTGCCCATCCGCGTCGACGCGCACGGACTCGAAGGCGGCGCGATCGGTCTCCCCGGGGACACGAGCAGCCAGTTCACGTCGGGGCTCCTCCTCTCGGCTCCCTACATGCGAAGGGGACTCGACCTGGCCGTCACCAGCACTCTCGTGTCACGCCCGTACCTCGACATGACCGTCGACACCATGAGGAGGTTCGGAGTCGAGGTCAGCCGCCCGGACCCCGGGAGGTTCGTGGTGCCACCCGGTCGTTACCGCGGGATCGACTACGAGGTGGAACCCGATGCCTCCGCTGCCTCCTACTTCTTCGCTGCGGCAGCGCTCACGGGAGGCAGAGTCGAGGTGCCGGGCCTGGGTGGCGGCTCGCTTCAGGGGGACCTGCGATTCGTCGAGATCCTCGAGGCGATGGGGGCAAACGTCGAGCGGGGTCCGGGTTCCACCGTCGTGTCCGGCCCACCGCGGGGAGAGCTCGACGGCGTCGACGTCGACATGCGCGACATGTCCGACGTTGCCCAGACTCTTGCCGTGGTGGCTCCGTTCGCACGGACCCCCACCAGGATCCGGGGTATCGGATTCGTTCGCGGCAAGGAGTCCGACAGGATCTCGGCGACGGTGACAGAGCTGCGCCGTCTAGGGATCGATGCGGACGTCGAACCCGAAGGCATGGTGATCCGCCCCTCGGAGCCGCACGCGGGAACCGTGGACACCTATGACGACCACCGCATGGCCATGAGTTTCGCCCTCCTCGGGCTTGTCGTGCCGGGCATTCGGATCGCGGATCCCGGATGCTGCGCCAAGACTTTCCCACGCTTCTTCTACGAGCTCGCGCGCCTCTCCGAATCAACGCCGAAAACCCTTGACTGAGATCGACCCGGGTCGTACGCTGCGCGGACACACAGGGGCAGAGAACGAGCATCTGGTGCGGTCCAATGGGGGATGCCCGGTCCGACGGGCTGTGCTCCGGCGGGGTTGTCCCGGCGGGACAGCAGCAGCTGGCTTCGACCACCAGCCGGCAACACTGACGACGACGCAGACAGGCAGGCCAGAGCCGGCTGACGACCAAGGAGGCCACCCATGGGGGTCGCGGACAAGACGCTCGGTGAACGACCGCTGTTCGTGATCGGTACCCAGACCGCGAGTCCCGGACTGATAGACCTCGCAGCAGGCTGGCTTGGTCGCGGAGGACGGTTGACCATCCGTGGTCGGCGTCGCGAGGCGATCGCCGGTGAGGTCAAGGAGAAGCTCACCGTCTCCGAGCCACTTCTCGAGTTTGACGCGGACGGGAGTCTGACGCTCGTCCTTCCTGACTGAAATCGCGGCGAACACTCCGTCACACCTCGGGGAAC
>QWHP01000341.1 GCA_021404985.1 Actinobacteria bacterium ATB1 | reverse complement strand
CATGTCCGGCGAGATGGGCGGTGACATGTCCGGCGAGATGGGCGGTGACATGTCCGGCGAGATGGGCGGTGAGATGGCCGGCATGCGGGAGGTCGAATCGATCGACATCCCTGCCGGTGAGACCGTCAAGCTCGAGAAGGGTGGTTATCACGTCATGCTCATGGACGTGAGCACCCTCGAGGTGGGCCAGAAGATCAACATCACCCTCACCTTCGAGGACTCCGAAGGTGGCACCGAGGACGTGACCGTCCAGGCGGAGGTCATCGCTGTCTGACTTCACGCGCCGACTGGCGTACCTGCTGGCTGTAGCGGCCACCTTGACCGCCGCCTGTGGAGGCGGCGGTCAAGGCGCGCAAGTACACGAGTTCGTGATTCCGGAGGGCACGTACGAGCGTGCCGCGGCGGGAGAGGACGTGGGCGTCATCCCTGCCGAGCTCGAAGTCGAGGTCGGCGACCGGATCCGGATCGTGAACGAGGACGGTGTGGGACAGACGATCGGGCCGTATTACGTGGGGCCCGAGTCCACGCTGGAGCAGGACTTCAAGACGGCGGGGGTGCTCGAGGGCATGTGTACGGCACATCCTGACGGGTCGATCAGAATTGTCGTAAAGGACCCGTGACCGCAACTAGACCTGGGCCGTGGTTCCCCTCGCCCATTCCTTCAACGCATCCGGACCGCGTTCGTGGCTTCTCTGGCTCGGTCTGGGCCTACTCCTTCTGGGAGCACTGCGCATCGCCGGGGTCGGACGGCGTCGGGTTCCCGAATGGATCGGGATGGTCGCCGTCGTTGCCGGCGTGGCCGCGGCGGTCGTCGGGAACCGACACGAGGAACCTGTCCGGCCGGCCGGCCCCCGTCCGGTGACGGCGGGTTCCGTCCGGATCGTGGATCCCGTCGAGGGCCAGAAGATTCCCGGGGGTGACACCCGCCTGCGCGTGGAGGTGGAAGACTTCGAGCTCGTCGAACAGGGTGTCTCCGACAGTGCGCGTTCGGGCTTCGGACACATGCACATCACCCTGGACGGGGTCCTGGCCCCGATGCCTCCCACCGTTCCGCCTGAGGGCATTCTGGTCTGCGTACCCGAGGGGGACCACACGCTCGCCGTGGTTCTCGTCGCAGAGGACCACTTCGGGTTCGCCAACGAGTCCGAGGTCTCCGATCGTGTCGAGGTCAGCGCAGAGGCAGGGGAGTGTTGAACCCGAGCGGGTTCTGCTGCTGGAGCTGCTGTTGCTGGAGGCTTCGTATCTCGTGCTGACGACGGAGATGCTCCCATGTGGCACGGCTGTGTCGTTCCGAGGTTGCGAGGGCGACGTTCTCGAGGAACCACTCGGAGGGAAGTCCCGGGTCCGCTCCGAGCACCTTTGGCCGGAGGCGGGCGGCGAGATCCTCGCCGAGTGAACACCGTGCAGCCGGAGTGAGGGACCTTCGCCGGTCGAGGAAGCGGCGGACTAGGAGCTCCTCCTCGTCGGTGACCCCCGACGTGTCCCACCAGGCGTAGGCCTCGTAAGGCCGTGGATTCACGATGATGTATCCGGTGCCTGGTTCCGAGACGTCGTTCTTGACGACCACGGTGCCCCCCAGGAAGTCCCCGATGCGCTTCCGTCTGCTGTTGGAGGAGAGTACGACGAGGCCGACGACGTAGAACAGGGGCAGGAAGTCCACTATTCGCAGGACGTTGCGGATGAGCACGGCAGAGATGGTGAGGGGGAGGCCGCCGTCGCGGGCAACGTGGATGCGCAGCGCCGCCTTACCCGGTGTTCGACCACGCCAGTAGTACTCGAAGACCACGTGGTAGCCGAAGAGGACCAGGAATGCCGCGATGATGTCGACGGCCGCGACGACTGCCGCAACATCCGTCGAGCCGACCGCCACCATCGTTGCGATGATCGAGATCACCATGCTCACGACCCAGATCATGCCGAGCTGGATGAGCACGTCGATCATCGCGGCGGTGGCGCGAGAGCCGATTCCTGCCAGGTTCACCGACACCACGATGTCCTCGGGTGTCGCTGCGTCGTAGACCTCGACAGTCTGCACGGGATCTACAGTACTGCCATGTTGCAAGACGTCCGAACGATCGAGGAGTTCCACGCTGCGAGGGGGGCGGACTGGCTGCAGTTGAGCGAGCTGCTCCGTGACGTGGGTACGAAGTCCCTCGGCAAGCTCCCTCCACCCCGGCTTCAGGATTTCGCGCGGCTCTACAGGGCGGTGAGCAACGACCTTGCGGTGGCACGCCTCAGGTTCCCGCGCAGTCCGGTCGTGACCGATCTCAATCGTCTCGTGTGGACCGCTCACAGTGTCCTCTACGCCGAGCCGCGCCGGTTCTGGGCCCGCCTCGGTGCATATCTGGCACGCGGGTATCCGAGGGCGGTCAGACGCAACTCCTGGTTCGTCCTGGTCGGCGGAGCGGTCTTCGTTCTGTCGATCCTGGCCGGCGTCGTTTGGTACCTGGCGGCGCCCGAGGCGGTCAAGTCGGCGCTGGGCATTCCGGCTCCCGGTGAGACGAACGAGGCCGGTGTCCCACTAGTCACCCCGGGGGAGGGCGTGTACTTCTGGGTGACGGTCGCTGTGAACAACATCGTCGTGTCACTCCAGGCTTTCGCCTTCGGGATGCTTTTCTGTGTCGGAACCGTCTTCTACCTCGCGATCAACGGCCTGATGATCGGGGCGTTTGCCACGTCGGCGTTCCAGGCCGGCCGTGGCGAGGACTTCATGGCGCTGGTCACGCCCCACGGCGTGCTCGAGTTGACCCTCATCGTGCTCGCGGGGGCCGCCGGGATGCGCATCGGCTGGGCTCTACTTGCACCCGGTCGCCGGAAGCGCTCCAAGGCGCTCGTCGACGCAGGCCGGGAGGGGATGCGTGTTCTCGTGGGTTCCCTCCTCTTCCTCGTCGTGGCCGGCGCCATCGAGGGCCTTGTCACGACCATGGGCCTGCCGCCGGTCCTGAACATCGCCATCGGCTGGACTGTGGGCCTCGTCTTCTGGGCCTACCTCGCGGCCGCCGGCCGCTCGCTGACCCGCACGTCCGGCCCGGCCTCCGGCGTGCCATCCGCGGAAGCCTCGACCTGGGCGGAAGCCTCGACCTGGGCGGATTGAGTCACGGATGTGGTGTCTGGATCCGCCCACGTGGGTTGGGGTGGGGACGTGGGTTGGTTGGATCGGTGACCTGGGCGGATTGAGTCACGGATGTGGTGTCTGGATCCGCCCACGTGGGTTTGTTGCGAGAGTGGGTCAGAGGCGGGCCTGAGCCTTCAGGCGGAGGTAGGCGTCCACGAGACTCGGTGAGAATCTGCGCGGTGGAGCCTCGACGACGCCCACGCCGAGTGATCTGAGCCGGCGTACGGCAAGCCCGTGGCGGTGGATCAGGTCGAGTGCGACAGCCTGGCGGTAGGCATCGTCGGCGTTAGCGGGCGGGCGAGTCGCGACTTCCTCGATGTCTGGGTCGACAACGGACGCGACGAGGACCAGGTGATGCCGCGAGAGCGCAGGCACTGCCGCGAGTAGGGGGCCTGCTGCCGCGTCCTCGAGCAGGTCCGTGAACACGACGACGAGCGCCCGGCGCATACTTCCGGCGATGCGAAAAGCCAAGGCATAGTCGCTCTCCACGCGGCGTGGTTCGAGGGTGCACATCGCGGCGAGGATCGCGTCGCGGCTTCGCCTGCCCGGCGCGATCTCGA